>JAUNPN010000195.1 GCA_030536655.1 bacterium
AGGAAATTTTGAATCTTGTTTATTAAAGGTTCGTTACTGTTTTCATCAAGATTAAGCGCAGTCTTGATATATATAATGGTCTCGTCAGAAAATCCTGATTCCTTTAACTTTTCAAGAAAGTTATCAATTTGCTGCTTATACATCGATACACTCATGCCATCTGTATTGAGCTTTATAATATTATCAAGTGAAATAGAAAGGTCAGGATTATTTTTGAATGGCTCTACAAGATTTCTTGAAATCCAATCATACATTTCCTGAATATTATACTGACTAAAGAATTGGTAATCAAATGAATTTACAATATTGGTGATTTGAGCTTGTGCAGTTTCATTCAATTTATTGTAATCAAGATTTCCTACTTCCAAATACGCTGTAAGCAGAGGCTTTACTTTTGCAGTTTCGGCATTTAGGTTATTTACCAAAGATTTATAAGCCGCAACGACTTCTTCCTGCTGTTTGGGGTCGGTAATAAAAATATTGTCGTTTTCATCTATCGAGTATTTAATATGAGCATCGTGTAATAAATCCAAAATCACTCCGGTACTCATGCTTCCTTTAAAACCGTTATCTATAAATCCTTTGTATGCTCTTACAGATTCAATGTCTCCGCCAAGTTTAGTCCATCCGCCTATATCTTTTTGATAAGCCTTATAAGTGTCCTCGCCTTTGGCATAAACGTCATAATAATGCTGTTTGCGATTTTCTTCCAATGCTTTGTTTAAGCTTTCAACATTAGTTCCGTATTTGAGAACCGCATCGCCCTGTTCGTTCCAATGCGATACTATATTTGGAAACATCTCTGCTATCTGATTGGTAACGTTATGGTATTTCTCCATTTCCTCAGCAGTATTATATATGCTGTTGCCGTAAGCGTCAACACCTTTTGACAGTTGTTCCCATTCTTTAATATCGTCAGAAGATAAGAAATCACTTTGTGATTTTAATCCTTCTCGGTTTTTCTCTACGCTTGTATAAAATTCATCAAGTGCTTCCTTGCCTTTTTCAGACGCATGTACGATATTGTCTATTCCGACAACAATCAATTGAATGCCGACTGTGATTGCAGCTGATGTAAGTCCATTTAATAAAGATGCTCCGAGGGACTTTATTATTGCTTTTGCTTTGGCTGCTTTATTTCCGATTAACTCAATATTAGTCGCCCATTCCTTATACGCATCTATATTGACGTCTACATCATCTCCATGTTCCTTAACATAATCCATGAACTTTGTGACCATGTTAGAATCTGTTTCATCGAGATTATCTTTCAGTTTTTCAGAAATTTCTCCGGATTTGCTGCTCCAGTTTTCAATTCCAATACTATTTAATTCTGTTAAGATGTTCGATATTTCATCAGATACGTTAAAATCGTCTTTTTTGAAAAACTCTTTTATATATCTCAGCCGTTGACTTATTATTTTATCATTTTCTTTATCATATTTAAAGGGACCCACGCCAAATTTTGAGAGTAGAGCGCCTCCGGCAACACCTGCTAATGTGGTAATTCCACCATTAACACCCGGCAGTAACCCTACTAATTTTGTAAAACTGTTTACAATACTGAGCAATGAATTTCCAAAGTCTATAACGTTTGTAACAACTCCATCATTGATCAGATTAGTCCAAAATTCATCTGCTGTATTTTTAATACGTGTTAATTTACCTTCGATCGAATCTAATTGAGCGTTTAATTCCTTTTGAGCGATGCCCTCACTGTTTAAGCCCTGCTCATAAGCTTTTTCCAGAATATCACCATTGAGAAGAATACCGGCAGCCGCAGTACTTCGCTGCTTGCCCGCGATTTCCTCTATAAGACCAATCGCTCTGTTTGTACCTGCTTTTTTATCTTCATTCTGAATCTCACGGTAAATTTTTGATATATCCCTTAAAATTTCATAAGGATTTCTCTGATTGCCGTTTGAGTCTAATATATCAATTCCCTTGTAGTCATTAGATTTTACGGCAGTATAATCTTTAACAATTTGCTGCTTTTTGGATTTTGTCTGAATAACGTAATCTGAAACGTCTTCGCCCAATTGAACAAGTTCGTCCTTTGCAGCTTCAGTACCTGCTAATCTGAGAGCTATTGTTCTTACACCCATTGAAGACTTAGATACATCCTGCATTGTTGCGTTTGCAGCTGTTACCAAAGCCATTGCCTGTTCAATTGATACACCCTGAGTCTGTAACACAGCTGCGACATTCTGCATTCCTTCTGTCAATTCGTCAACAGCAATTGGGAAGTTGTCGCCAACTCCAACAAGCTTATCAACAATATCTCTCTTATCAAGATCTTTATATGCCTGACTGAGAGCTGTTAATCCTTTTGTTGCTTCATCGATAGTTTCAAATTCTGAAATATTAAATAGAACGTTTGATTCTTGAGCTGACTTCTTGGCATCATCTAAATCTTCGCCAAGTCTTAACCAATCAGCAGTACTTATCTGTAATTGCTGTGCAGTAGTGCCCACATCATTAGCTAAACCAAAACTTTCTTTTTGATAAGCCTTTAAGGTTTTAACACTGTCAGATGTAACTTTGCGCATTTCTTTGAGAGTACTGTTATAATCTTTGATAATTTCAAGACCTTGACGTAAATAATCAACAATATTTTCAAAGCTTACATATGAAGCAAGATAGATGCTGAGAGATTTCATACTCTTTTTCCATCTGTCAAAGAATGATAAGCCAACCTGTCCCGTGTCTTCAGCGATTGCTTCTAATTTAAAATAGTTTTTGATTAGCGGCTTCAACATAGATGGGTCGCTGACTTTTTCAAACTCCTCAATTAATGCTTTAAATTTCTCTTTTAATCCATCACCGGCAGCCGTGTTTTCACGAAGCCATTTATTAATACGACCTATATATTTCTGCTGAGTTATAATATTACCTTCATCCATAAGCTTAAACTGCTTACCGGAATTAAGTTCCTTCATCAACTCCTGAATTTGCCCCTTAATAAACACCAACTGCTGTGCATCATCGGGAGAAGTGAGGTGTCCAAGTGGCATTTCGTTTATTTGTCTCAGTAATTCACGAATGTCTGAAATGCGTTGCTTATATTCTTCTGCATTGCTAACCTCATTATTATCAATTCGAGTTTCAAAACTTAATAATTTCCCTTCTGTTTGGTTAATATAGTCCTGTCTTGATTTGGAAGCGGTCTTAATATCTTTCTCAATATCTTTTGAACTACGAATCAAATTGTTTAAATCCGGGTCACTGACAAATGCCTGAATCTCTTTTTTTAGATTACCAAGCTCGGAGTTTGTGCCAACTTCTTTAAGAGCTTTGCTAAGTTCTGCTGATTTTTCTTTTGCATCACCTGAAAGGACAGAAAACTCCTCAAGAGTTTTAACAAATGAAGTAAGCTTGTTTTTCTGTATTTCTACATCTGATTTATTAGCAACATCCTTTTCTGCTTTATTCTGTCTCTTGTCAGCCTGTTTTGCACGAATAGTCTCAATTCGGCTGTCAGACTCATTCTTCATAGAAGATGATTCAGACATCCAATTTTGATAAACACTGACGCCGCTTTCGTCTGAAATCTTTTGCATATCTTCAAGGATACTATCATAAGTACACTTCAAATTATCTAAATCAGACTGTTTCTTTAATATCTGCGCATCAGCATTTGACTCCCCTTCAAGCTTAACAATTGCTTCTTCTATAGATAAAATTGACTTGTATGTATCACGAGCGCGACTGAGCAAATCAGCATCACGTTCGTCTAATAATGAGCCAAATGCATTGGTATATTCTGTTCTATTCTGATTGATGTTATCTGTATATTCTTTAAAATATTTATCGAACTCTTTATTACGTTTTTCTTCGTTTTTGAAATTGCGCTGAGTCTGAACAATATCATTTCTGTAAACCTTTTCCGCTTCGCTGCTGTATTGAAGAGCAGTAGTGGTGATGTTCCTTTCGCCGTTTATATCCTGTGCGCGTTTTATCTTTGCTTTGACAAGCTGATCCTGAGAATCATAAAATCTTGTAATCTCAACAATAGAATCGCTAAATTCTTTATCGATATTAGAAAGTGCGTTTTCAATATGAGTCTGTCTGTCAAATGCCTTTTTGGGATCGCCGCTCAGTTCATCATCATCAGTATATTTTTCACTGTATTTACGTTTGCTTTTTGAATCAGCATCCGACGTGGTGTCCGGCGTATTATCTGAATGAGCGGTTTCCTTTTGAATTTGCTCCATAGCATCTGATAAAGTAGGCACTTCCATTCTTTTAAGAAGCATAGCTTCTGTGAGTTGATCTATTTTCTCACGCGTTTTATCAATGCTGTCGTCAATATTATCAAGCTCCTGCTTGCTTCCTTTAAAATCTAGCTTTTGCAGGTTAAGATTCAGCATCTCTTTTTTAAGATTTTCATACTTCTTTATAAGATTTTCAGGAGATTCATCGACAAGCTTATCAACTTCAATTTTCTTATTAACAGCATATATAATTTTAGAAAGGGCGTCCTGATAGTTTTTAAGCTCGTTCTGAAAAGCGCTTTCCATACCGTTCATAAGCGAAGATGTATTATCATTTA
>JAUNPN010000196.1 GCA_030536655.1 bacterium
TTTTCGACTGTATTTTATGCAAATATTGTATTTTGTATGATATTATATATATTGTTATTTTTTGCATCACCATTTATTGCAAAATTTTATGATATGCCGGAACTTACTTCAGTTGTAAGAGTGCTTGGTCTAACTATTGTTATTTCAGGAGTAAAAAATGTTCAGCAGGCATATGTATCTCGTCATATGATATTCAAGCGTTTTTTTTACGCAACACTCGGTGGTACAATAGGAGCGGCTGTGATTGGAATACTCATGGCATATCTTGGATGTGGAGTATGGTCTTTAGTTGCTCAGAATTTGTTTAATCTTACGGTTGATACAATTATATTATGGATTACTGTAAAGTGGAGACCGGAGCTTAAATTTTCATGGAAAAGACTTAAAGTATTGTATTCATATGGTTGGAAGTTATTGCTATCCAGTTTACTTCATACAGTATATACTGATATACGGCAGCTTATTATAGGTAAACTTTATTCTTCAGAGTCATTAGCATTATATAATAAAGGAAAACAATTTCCTAATCTTATAGCTACCAATATAAATAATTCTATAGACAGTGTATTATTTCCAGCAATGTCGGTAGCTCAGGATAATAAAGAAAAAGTAAAAAAAATGACATGTATTTCTATTAGAGTCAGTGGATATATTATGTGGCCTGTTATGATTGGACTTTCAGCTGTTACAGAACCGTTAGTAAGGATATTACTTACAGATAAATGGATAGGCTGTATTCCGTTTCTCAGAATATTCTGCATAACAAATGCTTTTCAGCCAATTCATACCGCTAATTTGAACGCAATTAAGGCAATGGGGCGCAGCGATTTGTATTTGAAGCTTGAAATAATAAAAAAAGTTACGGGAATTGCAATTTTATTGGCGGTAATGAATTTTGGGGTTATGGCAATCGGCTACAGCTTATTAGTATACAGTGTATTTGCGCAGATTGTTAATTCATGGCCAAATAGAGAACTGCTGAATTATTCCTATAAGGATCAGCTTAAGGATATTGTACCATTTATAATATTGTCATTGGTTATGGCAGTACCAATATACTTTATCGGAAAGCTACCGTTGCCGTTAATAGTAGTATTGGCAATTCAGGTTATTACAGGAGCTATTATCTATATAGCAGAGTCACTTATATTTAAGCTAGATACATTTGAATTTATAAAGGACAGATTATCAGAGTTACTAAGAAAAAAATAATTGAAAAATTGTACTTACAAACAGTAAAGGCGGTCAAAAAATGACCGCCTTTACCGTTATGTTATTCCATACCTATCTTAATGTTATCAATATTCATAGTCCAGTCAAAGTTTTTATCCAGTCTTACGGCGAGAGCCTCAATTGCACCGAAGTCCTCGGCGTCCTTGAAGTATATCGATTGTGTGACCTTAGAAGAGCCGAGTGTTACCGTGAAATCAGCTTTCATTTGCGCAAAATCTGCAATAATTGATATATGATAGCCTTCTGCGGCGGTTAAGCCTGCACCTGCATCTGTCCACGGCTCTGTTTCAAGACCGCCGTTCGAAATTCCGCCTCCGCAGCTGTACTGCAGCTCGGAACCGTCCCACTTTCTGAATGCAAGGAATACCTTATTGGAGCTGTCCGCAAAGCGAAGCTCTCCGTATGAGTCGCCGCCTATGCAGGCACCCGGATCCCAGTCGAATTCAATCTTTACCTTGCCTCTTACAGCTCCGGGCAAGCGATATATTGCATTTCTGTTACCCTTTGAACTGCCGCCTATTGTCATGACTTTTGACTTTCCGTTAGAGGTTACACCGATGTTATCAAGCGGAGCGGGTTTCGTTCCTGCCCAGCCTGCCGCATCACCTGCTGAATAGCTCTCAAAATCCTCGTTGTAATAAATTTTCCATGTACCGTCTGCATCTTTTTCCTCGGTATACTTCATATCCTTAAGCGGATCGGGTGTCGCAGTAGGTTCTGCGGTTGGTTCGGCAGTGGGAACGGGAGTTGATTCGGGAGCCTTGCCGGATTCAAGCTGTTGCTTGATTTCTGTGACATTCTTCTCTGAGTACTCCTGTGTTCCTATGTAGATGTAGCCGTCTTCATAGTATACGTTCTTGCCGATAGCTTCAGCCATTGCGCGAAGCGGAATCATTGTTCTGTCGCTTATGATTGCAGCGGGAACGTCAAGACTTGTTGCCGCACCGTTTACGGTATAGATTGTTTCGTTAATCTTTAGGCTGATATTGTATGCGCTGTTCTTCAATGTGACAGTCTGTGACGCATCGTCATAATCAGCTGTAAGACCAAAGCTTTCAGCAATAAAACGAACCGGAACAAGAGTTCTGTCATTTACGATAACCGGAGAAACACTCGCATCATTTTCATCAATCTTTACCATCTTGCTGTCACGGTAAGCGTTAGGTGAACCGATAAGCAGCTCAACAGAAGCAGAACCGACTCCGCTTAACGTATAGGTTGTATGAGTGTCCTTCAAATCAGGGTTTGTAAGCTTCTGACCGTCCTTCATAATATAGATTTCAGGAACAGGAATTTCTGTTGTCTCAGCACCGAGATAGTAGCTTACGTTCGGCGGCTGGTTGTAATGGTTGTTCTGCATTGCAATCATTGAACGGTAGTAAGGGTCATGCATCATTGTCGGGATTGTGTATTCTGTAGGAATGTTAGTTGAATAAATTCTAAGCTCAGTTTCCTCGATGTTCTTCCAGACAACCTCCTCGCGCCAGTCGCCAAAAAGATCGGCGCTTACGCACGGAACAGCTTTTGTGCCGCTGTTGGAGGCACAGCCTTCCGCCTCCTTGATTACGTCGACATAGCCTGCGGTGTTATACTTTGAAATCCTTGTGCCGTCAAGAAATTCTGAGAGTAAATCACCATCCCAGTAGATCTTAAAGTTAATCGGAAGGGTCCCTTCAAAATCCTTGCCAGTTTCGGCATCCTTATCAAACGTACCGTCCTGCAGCTTATACTTGAAATTGTTAAAGCCGCTTGCGATATATTCATTTTTAGTATCTCTAGGAATAGTCGCCGTTGAAGCCCACAGTTCAAAGCCCCTGTGTGTCGGATCAATATCTGCGGCGCGGCTTCTGCCTGTATCTTTATTTTTGCCTTCACCAAACAGCACGTATCCCGTTCTTGCATCATGAAATTCCGCATTTCCTGGAAGATTATCGGTTTCATGACATGCCCATGTGAGATAGCCGTTATAGTCCGGATCCATTTTTGCAACGTCAAACGCATCACCATGACCATACTTTATAAGATTACCGGCAGCATCCTCTGATTTTACAGCATACATTTCGCTGCCGTCATCATCCATTGCCATCGGACCGGATATTATTTCATCTTTGCCGTCAAAATCAATGTCTACGCAGCTCATGTTATGGTTCATTGCTCCGTAAATGCTGTTTACATCCTCGGCATTTACTGTATCATGCTCCCAGTCAAGCTTGAATTTGCCGTCCTCCAGATGCCATGCGGCAGCCCGCACATTATCCCATGCGCCGCGCATCAGTACAACGCTTGGTGTAACCCCATCAAGATAGGCAAGACCGAACAGATAATGACTTGCACGTTTTGTGAGTCTGCCTGTATCATCATAGCGGTATGACCATTCTGAAAGAGGCTCCTTTTTGGGAAGAAGATCAGTTCTGTCAGTTTCCGCACCTGTCATGCCGTCGTAAATGGAAAGGAATTCCGGAGTTGATACAACGTACTGTCTGTCCTTAAAGATTGCAAGATTGTTTGTATCCTTGCTGTAATCGGTTTTTCCGTCTTTATTTGTGTCACCGATTGTATTGCCGGCGCCGTCGGTTGTTCCCTCAAATGAGCGCATAATAACTTCTGCCTTGCCGTCCTCGTTCATGTCATAGGCAAGAATGTTTATATCATGTTCGTTTATTTCGTTCGGACCAATATTTATAGTCCAGAGTTGTGTTCCGTCAGTATCATATGCCTCAATTAAAGGATAATGTGTGCGTGATGCCGGATCCATGTTCTTTGGAATGCGGCGGAGGATAAATTCATATTGTCCGTCGCCGTCAAGGTCGGCAACCGTGGCATCGTCAATATTATAGTCGCCTCCATCATCATGTTTGTTTACCGGGATTGAGATATAGTCCTTGTCCCATAGCTTAGCAGTAGTCTTTTCATTTGTTTCTTCGCCATTTATAACCTTAACAAGTATGTATTCTGCGCCTGCGGTCGCTTCTGTATCAAGGTAGTTTGTTCCGGAAATAGGAAAGCGGTTAAGCTTTTTACCATTTCGATAAAGGTTGTAGGTTTGAGATATAGCTTCTGTTCCAAGCAGTCTCCATGTTACAAGAGCGCCTCGTTCTGTTGGAACTGCAACAAGTCCCCGGTCAAGGTATTCCATCTGACGGTTCATCATCGGTCTGGCTGCGTAAAGACGTTCTGTTTCTTCACGTTCTGCTGTGTTTATGCCTCCTTTATAGCGCCCTGTTGTGAATCCATCAGAACTTACCTCCGGAGTGAACGTTCCGGCGTGGGCAAGCGGTGATGCAGCAAGAATTGCCGCAGTAATTGCCGCAGT
>JAUNPN010000031.1 GCA_030536655.1 bacterium
AAGCTCACTTATTTCCTGCTTAAGCCCCGCCGTATCCTTTTGAACAGAATTTACTGCATCTAATATAGCTTTAAGAATCTCCATATCCGACATATTCTATCCCCCCTCTCCTTTATAAATAAATTTTTCACATCACTTCGCAACAATATTAACGAGCTTGCCCGGAACTACAATTTCCTTAATAATATTTTTTCCGCTGATAAGAGCCTTGATTGTGTCAAGCTCCTTAACCTGAGCAAGCACTGTGTCCTTATCTGCGTCAGCCGCTACCATTGTGCGCTCCTTAATCCTGCCGTTTACCTGAACAACAATCTCAATTTCGTTATCAATAGTTTTCTCCTCATCGTACTCAGGCCACTTCTTTATTGAAAGGAAGCCTTCACCGCCATATATCTCCCATAATTCCTCCGTCATATGCGGAGCTACCGGGTTCAACAGCGTAAGTAAGGTCATGTATTCTCCTTTGGTTACTGAGCCTTTCTTTGTGAAGTCGTTCACAAGTGACATCATCGCCGCAATTGCAGTATTGAACTTCATGCGCTCATAATCCTCGCCGACCTTCTTTATTGTCTTGTGAATATTCTTTTCTAAATCTGCACTGTAGCCTTCCTCGTTATTAACGATTGACTGGAGATTCCATACTCTCTCAATGAACTTGTAGCATCCCTTTAATCCCTGCTGTGACCACGGTGTACTCTGATCAAACGCGCCGATGAACATTTCATATGCTCTGAATGCGTCTGCACCGAACTGGTCAACCACATCATCCGGGTTTACTACATTTCCCCTCGACTTACTCATCTTTTCGTTATTCTCACCCAAAATCATTCCGTGTGAGGTTCTCTTCATATACGGCTCCTTTGTCGGTACTACGCCAATATCATAAAGGAACTTATGCCAGAAACGTGAGTAAAGCAAGTGAAGGGTTGTATGCTCCATACCACCGTTATACCAGTCTACCGGCGTCCAATAGTCAAGCGCCTCTTTTGACGCAAGCTCATTATTATTATGCGCGTCCATATATCTAAGGAAATACCAGCTTGAACCCGCCCACTGAGGCATTGTATCCGTTTCCCTCTTTGCAGAACCTCCGCAGCACGGGCAAGTCGTGTTAATCCAATCATAAGCCTTTGCAAGCGGCGACTCTCCTCCCTCGCCCGGCTCAAAATGCTCAAGCTCCGGAAGCTCTAACGGAAGCTCTTCCTCCGGAATTGCAACCCAACCGCACTTTTCACAGTTTACAAGCGGAATAGGCTCTCCCCAGTAACGCTGACGCGAGAATACCCAGTCACGAAGCTTAAAGTTTACCTTTCTAGTACCAAGTCCGTTCTTTTCAAGCCAATCAATCATTGCCGGGATTGCTTCCTTTACCTTCATACCTGTCAGGAATCCCGAATTTACCATTGTACCCTTATACACATCGGTATATGCTTCCTTCTGGACATCCGCACCTCCGGCAACTACCTCAATAATAGGAAGTCCGAATTTTTTTGCGAAATCCCAGTCACGCGTATCATGAGCAGGAACAGCCATAATTGCGCCTGTACCATAGGTTGTCAGAACATAATCCGAAATAAATACCGGTAGCTTAGAGCCGTTTGCGGGGTTGATTGCATAAATTCCCTTAAGCTGAACACCTGTCTTATCCTTTACAAGCTCTGTTCTCTCAAATTCCGACTTTTTTGCTGCCTCGTTACGATACTTAACAACTTCATCATAGTTTTCAATCGAATCCTTCATCTTCTCGATAAGCTCATGCTCCGGTGACATTACAGTATATGTTGCACCGAACAATGTATCACAGCGAGTTGTATATACAACCATGGTATCACCCGTTGAAAGCTCAAACTTAACCTCTGCACCCTCACTTCTGCCTATCCAGTTCTTCTGCTGTATCTTAATCTTCTCAAGATACTGAACCTCGTCAAGATCATCAATAAGACGCTGAGCATACTTTGTTATCGCAAGCATCCACTGACTCTTGTTCTTCTGAACAACCTCACTTCCGCATCTCTCGCACACACCGTTTACAACTTCTTCATTTGAAAGACCAACCTGACAGCCTGTACACCAGTTAATCGGCATTTCCTTTTTATAGGCAAGTCCCTTTTTAAAAAGCTGAATGAAAATCCACTGTGTCCACTTATAATAGTTGGGATCTGTTGTATTTATTTCTCTTGACCAGTCGAATGAGAAACCGAGCATCTTTAACTGACGTGTAAAGTTTTCAATATTCTTTGCTGTGATAATTCTCGGATGAATATTATTCTTAATAGCATAGTTCTCAGCCGGTAAGCCGAACGCGTCCCAGCCTATCGGATATAATACATTATAGCCCTCCATACGGCGCTTACGCGCAATAATATCCATAGCTGTATAGCTTCTCGGATGTCCTACATGAAGTCCCTGACCGGATGGATACGGAAATTCAATAAGTCCATAAAATTTCGGCTTATCTGATGTATTTGAGGCATAAAAAATTCCTGCTTTCTCCCATTTATCCTGCCATTTTTTCTCAATCTTTTTATAATTATAGCTTTCCATTGGTACGTGTCCCCTTTATATTAATTTTTATTCACTAAATCCATCACGCCATAAGCGCTCTATATCATAGAAATCTCTCGTTTCCTCCTGCATTACGTGTACCACAACATCACCGTAATCCAAAAGTATCCATGCTCCGCCGCGGTAGCCTTCACTGTGCAGAAGTTCTTCGCCCGCATCCTTAAGCTGATCCTCTACCTCATCCGCGCAGGCTCTTACCTGTGTGGTGGACTGACATGATGCTATCACAAAATATTCAGCCAACGAAGTCCGGTCTGCCACGTCAAGAACTTCAATATCCTCAGCAAGCTTGTCATCAAGAGCCTTTCTTACAAGCTCTGCCTTTACCTTTGCTTCCATAATTAATCACTCTCCTTATGTATAAGAAGGTCATTCCATGCGTCAATAGTATCCGGATGGATTATACTTCCCTTCTTTATATTAAATTTCAATGTACTCTGAAGCGCTGTCAGCATTGCGCTGTCCAAATCTTTTCCTGCCTCTTTTCTTAAGCCGTCAACACCCTTATAATCGCGTGACGGCTCAATCATATCGGCAATATATATTATTTTATCAAGCTTTGTCATATTGCAGCCGCCGGTGGTATGCAATGCAATTGACTGAAGAATTTCTTCATCATCAATACCATATTCCGCTCTTGCAACCGCAGCGCCCAGAGGCGCGTGGATTACAGCCGGACATTCGAGCGTTATTCCGCTTAACTCTATTCCATATTCTTTACAAAGCTCCAGCTGTTTTTCATGCTCAAAGCATTTTGCACAATCATGTAAAAGCCCCGCAAGATATGCTTTTTCCTTATCAACACCAAACTGTTTTGCAAGCTTTACCGCAGTATCACACACCCCAAGACTATGAATATACCGCTTCGGTTTAAGAACCGATTTAAGCTTTTCCTTCATTTCCTTTTCTGTCATCTGTAGAGTCCCTTCTTCATGATATATTTCTCCACCGCGTCCGGTACCATAAATCGAATACTTTTTCCGGCTTTGACGCGGCTCCTTATTTCCGTTGAAGAAATTCCGATGAGCGGCATATCTATCCCAATAAAATCACCATCAAGCTTTTTCTTCGCCGATTTGATTTGTTCTTCAAGGCTTATATCTGCCTCTCGCGGGAATACGGGAATTTTCGCATATCTTATAATTTCCTCCGGATGATACCACTTATCAAAATAACTCAATGAATCCTGACCTATTATAAAATAAAATTCATGTTCCGGATACATTTCCGTAAAGTTCCTTAATGTGACGGCAGAATATGAATACTCGCTGCGCTTTACCTCATAATCACACGGTATAAAATCATCGCATGAGCTTACCGCCATTTCAACCATTTTGTGACGAAGCTCCGCGCTTGTATGCTTGCAGTCCGCCTTGTGAGGAGGATTTCCGCTCGTCATAAACCAAACCTCATCAAGCCCCAGCGATTCATACGCATACTGCGCTATAATCATATGTCCCGTATGTATCGGGTCAAAGGTTCCGCCCATTATCCCCGTCTTAATCATCTTGGCAGTTCAATCTTCCGCTTTTTCTCGTCCGCTGACTGACGGTAAAGCGTAAACTTAGAACCAATCGCTTGAACAGGCTCTGCGCCTATATTCTGAGCAATTTCATCACATGCAGCTCTTGTATCAAGCAGCGCGGTTTCAAGAATATGAATCTTGACAATTTCACGCTTTTCAAGCGCTTCGTCAATAGCTGATATAACCTTATCCGTAATACCGTCCTTACCTATCTGAAAAACAGGACTCATATCATGCGAAAGCTTCCTCAAATATGCTCTCTGTTTACTTGTTATCATTTATTTCCCTCCGGTTTGGCTATGCGAATTATTTAACGCGCAGCACCTCATCTATAAATCTTTCCGTAAATTTCTTTAATTCTTCCTTGTCTTTATCCGATGGCTTAAATACAACGCCAAACGGTTTTTCAAATACGCTGAGCTTCATAAGCTTCAAGTAATTCGCCATAAAGCCCAAAGCTTCTCCGCCCCAGCCGTAGGAGCCTATTACAATGCACGGTGTTCTAAGCTTATTAACTCTGTCAATCCTTGAAATAATATCCATTATTTCCGGAACCGCTTTCCTGTAAATAGTCGGTGAAGCAAAGCAAAGCATATCAGCACTGTTCATTGCCTTTACAGCATAATCTGTATTTTCAGCACAGTTTATGAGCTTTGTGCGTATTCCCTTTGCTTTCATTGTTTTTTCAACAGTTCTCACAAGCTCTGAGGTAAAGCCGTTTTCTGTTCCTGCATATATTATTGCAGCACTCGGAGCTGTTTCTTTCTCCTTGTCTAAAAAGCTTTCATATAAATTAATAATGCGTGCATCCGAACCATATCCCTCCGACGGATACACTTTCCTTATATGAAGTGTTTTAACACGTTCAAGTGCGCTTTTCGCAAAGTCCGAAAACATTTCAAGCTCACCCCGGAAATAATCTTCCGCCGATGCATCTGAACCGTACCTCACGAACATTGTTCCGCTTAAAAGCAGCCTGCTTTCCTCTATGTAAAGCATCATCGTATCCGGCCAGTTCAGATTAGGAGTTATTACGATTTTCAGACTTATTCCGCCTAAATCAATAACCGCGCTGTCCTTCGCGCTCATTTCATTCACAGGCTTGTTTAATATTTCCTTTAAATTTCTCAGACCTGCGATTGATGCGCAGACCCTTGCGTTTGAATTCAGCTCAATAAGCTGTTCCGCTGTTCCGGCTCTTAGTGAATCGGTATGAGTAAATATAAAATAATCAATCTTTTTTATATCTGTAACTTCCGACAAACGCTCTATAAAGCAATCTGAAAATTCTGACGGAGCACTGTCAACAAGAGCGGTATATTTCTCTCCCTCTATAAGGTAAGAATTGAAAATCCTGCCTTCATTGTCCTCAATGCTTATTCCTGTAATATTTCCGCCAATCCTTACCTGCATACGATTGATACCCAATCCTTTCTTCTTGATACATTAACTATTTCAAAACCGTTTTCAAGAAGCGCTTCTTTTACATCATTTTCGCGGTCCGCAATAATACCTGAGGTTATAAATACGCCGCCTTCTTTCATATATTCACGCGCCTTCGGTGCAAGCCCTATTATTACATCGGCAACAATGTTCGCTGCTACAACCTCGTAACGATATTTACCGATTTCAGTTTGAACCTCCGCATCTGTTACAACGTTTCCGGAGAACACATGATAATGCTCGCGTGTTACGCCGTTCATTCCGGCATTTTCATACGCAGTATCAACCGCATTCGGGTCAATATCTACGGCTACAGCCTCGTCCGCTCCTAAAAGCAATGAAATGATTGAAAGTATGCCGCTTCCGCATCCCAAATCAAGCATCTTTGTACCCGGCTTCACATAATTCTCCAAAGCTTCAATGCAAAGCTGAGTTGTATAGTGAGAGCCTGTTCCAAAGCTCATGCCCGGATTGATGTTAAATACAATTCTGTCTGTTTCTCCGCTGTATTCCTCCCACTCCGGCTTAATAAGTATTTTTTCACCAACCTCCATCGGGTGGAAATACTTCTTCCAGTTATTTGCCCAATCCTCAGTGGCTGTGCTTTTAACCTCTATTTCCAACCTGCCGAACTCGCCGTTTTCGTCAATAGATTTCATCTCAGCTATAGAACCGCGGATTGCTGCCAAGAGCTCCTGACCATTCAAGTCATCAGACACATAACAGGATACGTTTGTTTCACCTTTCTTTGCCTTAATAAGATCGTCGTCAACATAATCCCAATACTGCTTATTGTTTTCAAGGAAGTCCTTGAAGTCCTGCTCGTCCTCTATCTCCAGCCCGGTAATACCGAGCTGATACAGCCTTCCGGTAACCCCTTCGATACCCTCTGATGCAGTATATATAGTAACCTTAATCCAATCCATAATTTTCTCCTTAGAATTCAAGGAAGTCCCTGAGCTTTTTACTTCTTGACGGGTGACGGAGCTTTCTTAACGCCTTTGCCTCAATCTGACGAATTCTTTCTCGCGTAACATCAAACTCCTTGCCGACTTCTTCAAGCGTGCGCTGACTTCCGTCATCCAGTCCGAAACGAAGTCTTAATACCATTGCCTCTCTCGGAGTTAATGTATTTAAGACTTCGTTCAGCTGTTCCTTGAGCAGAACATAGCTCGCCGCGTCCTGCGGCGCCTGAGCCTCATCATCAGGAATAAAATCACCGAGATGGCTGTCCTCCTCCTCGCCGATAGGTGTTTCGAGAGAAACAGGCTCCTGCGAAATTTTTGAAATCTCACGAACCTTGTCCTCCGGCATATTTAACGCTTCAGCAAGCTCTTCAATAGACGGCTCTCTGCCAAGCTCCTGCACCAGCTGACGCTGAACCCTTACAAGCTTATTAATTGTTTCGACCATATGAACCGGTATTCTTATTGTTCTTGCCTGATCAGCTATTGCTCTTGTTATAGCCTGTCTTATCCACCATGTTGCATATGTCGAAAACTTGTATCCCTTCTGATAATCAAACTTGTCCACAGCTTTAATAAGACCTAAATTTCCCTCTTGAATAAGGTCAAGGAACAGCATTCCCCTTCCAACATAACGCTTTGCAATGCTTACAACAAGTCTGAGGTTTGACTCGGCAAGCTTCTTCTTAGCTTCTTCATCGCCCTCCGCCATACGCTCAGCAAGCTTTCTTTCCTCCTCTGCCGAAAGCAAATCCACCTTACCTATTTCCTTAAGATACATCTTGACATGATCATCAATATTTACACCCTCAGGAACCGACAGATCATTTATTTCCTCGCTGGAAATTTCAATAGCTTCAAGCTCCTTGTCCAAATCCTCGACAAGCTCAATACCTTCCTTTTCAAGCTCCTCGTACAAAAGCTCTACCTCCTCCGGAGTCACCTCAACACCGCTGAATGCCGAAGCAATCTCCTTATATGAGAGAAGCTCCTTCTTCTTTCCCTTTTCCATTATTTCCTTGATGATCTGCTGCTTTTTTTCCTGCATAATTAAAACCTCCCAAGTTTTACGGTCCTTTTATTTCCTACAGATTCTTTTGTATATGTTTACCACTTTTTCCCTGTCCAATACTTTTTCTCCTGTACCAGCCTGTTAAATTCAACCGGATCACCCTCCTTGCTTAATGCAAGGTTGATTTTTTCAAGCTTTATCTTTCGTATTAAATCCTCAACAGCTTTTTCCTGTGAGTCATATATTTCATTATTATAAAATACCGCAGATGCTATGCTTGCCTTATCAGGATCATTTGCAAATTCGTTTAATATCATCGGCACATCTATATATGAGCCGTTGGCATAGCTTTGATATATAACTTCAGCCAGCCTTCTGTGAATATCTGTTGAAAGCTCCTCGGGCTTAATATACTCAAACGCAAGCTTATACAGAGCCTTCTTTGACGCAATAAGCGAAAGCAACCGTCTTTCTGCGGCAAGAAGCGCAGTGGATACTTCATTTCCCGCTTCTGCTTTATTCTTATTATATGTACGCATAATTGGCGCACGTTTTCCTTTGCTGCCCTCGGTTTTTGCCATCAATGCCCGATACACCGCATCGGCGCTTATTTCATTTTCTTCTGACAGTCTCCTTATATACGCGTCAACCTCAACAGGATCACTTATTCCAACAAGTGCGGCGGCAGCCTCATTTACAAACTTAATTTTTCCCTCTGTTTCAGATGTATCATACTTACCCTTTATAAGAGAAAGCTTAAATTCAGTTGACGGAACAGCATTTTTAAGTGCATCACGGAACGCATCTACTCCGTACTTATTTATATATTCATCCGGATCCTTTGCTCCTCGCAGCTTTATTACTCTTGACTTACCCTTCTGAGCATTTATAATATCAATCGCTCTCAATGCCGCTTTTCTTCCTGCTTCATCCATATCATAGCATATTACAATCTCGTGCGCATAACGCAGCATCAGCTTTGCCTGGTTTTCCGTTATTGCGGTTCCGAGAGTTGCCACCACGTTATGTATTCCCGCCTGATACGTGGATATTACATCCATATACCCTTCGCACAGCACAAGAAAATCATCATTTGAGCTTTTCACGTCCTTTGCAAGATTCAGCGAAAATAAGTTTTTTCCCTTATCAAATACCGGTGTATCGGCACTGTTAAGGTATTTCGGTATCTTGAAGCCGTTTACCTCCTTATTATTATGCATAACTCGTCCGCCAAAAGCTATTACATTGCCCCTGACGTCAATTATAGGGAAAATCACACGGTCTCTGAATTTGTCTATGATTACTTTTTTACCCTGATTCTCACGTTCAATTGCAAGTCCTGCTTCAAGGCACTGCTCATATGAATACCCCTTTTCCTTCATATAAGAAATAAGAGCACTGCGTCCCTGCGGCGCATACCCCAAGCCATAGGCTGTGACTGTTTTCCAATTTATTCCGCGTCGTGTAAAATATTTCTGAGCTTCAAGTCCCGTTTTTTTATCCTTTAAGCACAAAAAATAAAAACGTGCGGCTAAACGGTTCATTTCAAGAATTCTTTTCCGCCTTGAATGCTGCTCGTCAGATTCACCGGCTTCCTCCGGAATAACAATTCCCGCACGGTCAGCCATCACTTTTATAGCGTCAATGAAATCAAGATTTTCAGTCCTCATCACGAACTGAACAAGATTTCCGCTTGCTCCGCAGCCGAAGCAGTGAAAGAGCTGCTTATCGGGACTTACGTGAAAGGATGGCGACTTTTCATGATGAAACGGACATAAACCGCTGTAATCCTTACCGTTCTTTTTCAGCCGTACATATCCGGACACATAGTCTACAATATCGCTCGCATCATTTACCTCACGTATAATATCCTCCGGAATTCTCGGCACACTCTCACGCTCCTCTCCGAATTTACACATATATATTTATTATTTACAAAACCCGACTTATTTATACTAAAACTCGTCTAATATTATAATACCACGCTTCACTTCATTTTTCCTAACAAAAAAATCATTTTGTACTTAAAACACAAAAAAGCGCGTATAACCACGCACTTTTTTATTCAGATTTATTAACGTGAGTGCGACAGAAAATCCGCTTTATACCGGCTATATGTTAACGGAACCAATAAAAACAAAGCAGAAAGACGGATTATAGTTAATATCATCTTTTCTTATATTGCAATTATATTTACCACAAATCCGCTTAAAAGCGCAAATACCATTACAAACGCAATATAAAAAGCAAAATGTTTTACTCCCAGCACTATTTTCAGGGCGCCCAAATTTGTGATTTTTGTAGCCGGTCCGGTTATCATAAACGCCGATGCGCTTCCCATACTCATACCGCTTGCAAGCCATTGTTGTAAAAGCGGAATTGTTCCGCCGCCGCAGGCATACAGAGGAACGCCGATTGTAGCCGCCATCAAAATCCCGAAGCCTCGGTTATTTACAAACAGTCCCGCAAACGCGTCCGCCGGAACATATCTTTGAAAGAGCGCTGAAAGAAGCACGCCGATTAAAAACCATACTCCCGTAGCTTTTATATTTCTGCCGATATTTTTTAATAATCGTATCAATATATTCGGGTCGGTATCGCGGCTTGCTCTTTCCGAAAATCCCTCAAAATTAAAGAAATGTTTATCCTTAAAACAGAACCTTACAAGTAATCCCGCTGCAATTCCGCAAAGGAAGCAGGATATAAAACGAACGCACAGCGCAAAATTTCCAAGAGCCGCGCTGTATATTAAAAGCTGCGGATTCAATAATACGCTGCTCATCATAAACGCCGCAAGGTAGTCATCACGCATACCCTTTTGTGAAAATGACGCGGCAATCGGTATTGTTCCATACATACACAACGGCGAAAGGATTCCAATAAAACTTGCAGGTATAATTCCCAAAATGCCGAGATGCTTATCCTGAATCACCGTCATAAGCGAATGTATTTTTTGTTTTCCGAACACTGAAATAACGGAGCCTATCAGTATACCTAACGCCCAATAAGGAAGTATCTGCCGCAGCTGTATTTCAAAATAGTACCATATGTAAATAAATTCACGCTGTATAATATCCCACATAATCTTTTTCTCCTATAAGTCAAGTTGTATATCGGAAACCGCACTGTTTTAAATTTTATTATGGCTTCGTCAGCTAATAATTTACATTTGCTGCATCCTATTAAATCATTTGTGTAATTTCAAACGGCTCTGCCGGCTTAAAACGACAAAGCCGTTTTGAAAATCAAGACTTTTTTTATCAATGGTTTCTGATTTTGCCTTTCGGGTCTTTCATAAGCACTATGACAAGCCATATAACAAGCCCTAATGCCGCAACCGATAAACCGAGATATGCATCGTTGAGCATATCAGCGTCGGCGGGTGTAAAATACTCCGCGCCTATTTCTATGTATTCCGCAACCGCGTCAACAAGCCACATCAATGATGCGCCCCAATACATCAACGACAGTGTGCCGAGCTTCATATCGCTGTCAGTAACATACCAGACAACAGTTGATATGACCGCCGCAAAAACGGTTATTAAAAGTGTCATTATCTCTGTCCTCCGATGAGAGCAGATTTCGTTCTTGACGCGTCCTTTTCCAAAGCGTTTGTGAACGCAACCATACCTACCCATACAGCCGTCACAAGAGCCGCCATAGCGACGCCCGACGTCGCTATCTCTCTGAGCATTACAGCCGCGTCTGCCGGGTTTGACGCATTGGTTAAAAACGGGAACCAAGGCGTAACCTCGCCGTGCCATACATGCTCAAAGGCAAGAAGCGCGCTTCCTCCCCAAAGCATATTGTTAAGCCAGCCTATTTTCTTTAAAAACGGGTTCTTTGTTCCTCCGTTCTTATCCATTTTCTTTTTAACAATCGTTGTAACGATTGCCTCCGCTGCCGGAGCTGTAAAACAAGCCATAATGAAATCCTCCTTATTATTTAAAAATTTGTGTTTCGCCGTAAGGCTAAAATATTTAATCAATATTTACTAAATTGTATTCGCGGCTTCCCAAACCGATTTCAGCCGCGTGTTCAAGCGTATGAAGTCCGTTTCTCGATTCGATACGCTCGACAAGTGATTTTCCGTCTCCGTCCTTTTGTGCGTAAATCAAATCAATGCACGCTTGGTCGAGCGCAAGCGGATCGGTTGAGGCGAGAATACCGATATCGTGCATATCAGGATCCGCCGGATTACCGTCACAGTCGCAGTCAACGGAAAGCCTGTTCATCACATTGATATAAACGACCTTGCCGTCCATAAAATCTACAACGCCCGAAGTTGCTTCAGCCATAGACTCACAGAATTTATCCTGATCACCGCCCCACGGACTTGTCAAGCTGTTTCCGCCTGTATGAATATATGCCTTGCCCTCTTTCGAGCCTATACCGATTGACATATTCTTTATCGCGCCGCCAAAGCCCGCCATAGCGTGTCCTTTGAAGTGTGCAAGCGATATGAGGCTGTCATAATTTGCAAGGTGCGCTCCAACGTAATCCTTCGTTATGGTAGTACCTTTTGCAATAGGGATTTCAAGAGAGCCGTCCTCGTCCATAATATCCACATCCGCAATTTCTGTAAAGCCATGGTCTTTAATTACCTGCCTGTGCATTTCTGTTTCACTGCGGCTGCCGCCGTAAGCTGTGTTACATTCAACAATAGTACCGTCAACCTTTTGCACCAAATCCTTGATAAGCTCCGGTCTTAAATAATTTGAGTTGGGCGGCTCTCCCGTTGACATTTTCACTGCCACATTGCCTTCCGCATTAAAGCCTAACTTATCGTAGATTTCAACAAGCGCTTCGGGCGTTATTTCCGTTGTCATATACACAACAGGCGCGTTTGGGTCGGTTGTGCTGTGCGAAACATCATTTTTCGGCACGGTTATTGTAACCGTTTGTGTTTCCTGCTCCCAATCAACATCAAATTTAAAGCTCTCTGCAATATAGCGTATTGGAAGCATTGTGCGGTCATTGATAACCACAGGCGCGGTATCAAGTGTATTTTCCGCGTCATTGAAATACGCCGACTCCGAATTTATTATAAGTCTGATTACATCATTCTTATAATTAAGCGTTACGGTCTGAGTATTTTCCTCCCAGTCAACTGTTCCGCCAACCGCTTCAATAATAGAGCGAACAGGCAAAAGCGTTCTGTCATTTATAATGACGGGAACTGTTCCGCGTCCGGGGTCAATCTCGGCTGTTTCGTTATTTACAGTCATATTTGGATTGTCAATCTGTAATTTTATAACAGTTTCATCATTTGCCGCAAGGACATGTTCGTTATCATTATTTCTCATAACAAATCCCGCAAACAACAAACAAACTATACACACAGAAACAACAAATGCAACCGTCTTTTTTATTTTTATAGATTGTGCCATTCAAAAACCTCCTTATTTTTGTATTTTAAGCCTTTTCGGACGAAACACCTTTAATCCTATTGTACTTATGATTTACTTCGTTATAATTTTCCATATATTTTATACCTTAAATTTCAGTTATCTGTTTTCAGCTTATTTCCGTCTTTAAAGGCGTTTCCGACTCTTTCACCCAATTTATAATACCCGTGATGCACGGTATCATAGGTGATAGGGCTGAATTTATCCAGTGAGATTTCACCGTCCTCGCCAAGTATCTTTTCATCGGCGCTGACATTTACTATTCTGCCGAGATACATACTGCCCTCCAAAATCTTAATCAGCTCACATTCTAATGTCAGCGGAAGCTCATTTATAACAGGGGCATTGACGAACTCGCTCTTTGTTACTGTAAAGCCTGCCTTTTTCATTTTTTCCGGCTCTTTATTAGCCGAAACAATACCGACATAATCACATTCTGTCATATGCTCCGCATCGGCAATGCTCACGGTAAATGCCTTATTTAAAATAAGGTTATCTGTCGTCTTATGACTTCCCAAATCAACAATGATCTCACTCATACCGACAATGCCGCCCCAAGCCGCATTCATCGCGTTAGCGTTTCCGTTTGCGTCATACGTTCCGATAATCATTACCGGCTGCGGAAACAAAAATGGTTTTGCTCCAAAATTTTTTCTCATTTTTTTATTCCTCCTATAATTCATTGATATTGTAACCGTTATGTCGCTCATACCGGGAATTTCATTGTTTTATCGTCCACCTTTAAATTATCGAATGAAAAACTTTGCATAAGCGGTTCCAGAGTATTTCTTTCCCAAACAAATATTTTAACCATATAAGTTTTTTCCGGCAATATTGAAAATTCACCATTGGTTTCATTCACGTTTACTGCCTGTAAAATTTTATCCTCATAAAGCGCCGTAATAAGATATATATTTTTTAAATCCGCGTCAGAATTTATAGAAAATTTAATTTTACCATTTTCAATTACGGGCTTATCTACTGTAATATTAGGTTTGGTATCTTCTTCAGAAAATACGCTTAAAAGGAATTTATCAAAATCAGGACACCAATTACCGTTTGCGCCGAAGCCGTGAGAATAACCCTCCAGCATATTTACGCCTACCGTTACGCCCGCGTTTTCAAGCGCTGTTATATGGCGCTCAATCTGATTTCTAAAAACCTCGTTTGTGCCGTAACACACATATGTAGGCGGCAGATTTGCATTTCTCAATTTATCAACGTCAAGTTCCGCAACGCTTAATCTGCCGTAAAACGAATATATAACGCCTACCGCCGCTACGTCTGCGCTTATCTTGTCCAAATCATCGGGAATGTAACGGCTGTCAAGCTTTGTCCCGTTTATATCTCCTTTGAAATTCATTGCCTGTTCGCCCGCCTGTATGCCGCCCGCGCTAAATCCCGCAACAACAATATTGTCGGGATTTATTCTGTAAATATCGGCATTTTTTCTGACAAAGCGAACAGCTCGCGCAAGGTCTAAGGCTCCCTCCTCCTGAGTATACGGATGGAGTCTGTAATCAACGACAAAACACTGATAACCCAACTTATTAAGCTCCTCCGCAGTCGGAACTGTATCGGTGTAATCGCCGCGAAATGAAAACGCACCGCCCGCACAAAGCAATACGGCTCCTTTCGGCTGAACATCTCTCGGTACAAGCATTGACGTTACATAAGGTACAAAATCGGGATCGTCATAATATCCGCCGTTATTTGTTGTATAATCGGTAGTTGCCGGTACGTTGTCCTTATCCCATAAGTACAAGCTCTGGTCTGTATACCCGTCTGCTCTTGCCGTCGTTACGGTATTATTATCACCCTCAACGGGAAACGGCGGTTTTCTCGACTGATCGCCTTCAAAATCCCGGATATCTGAGGGTGAGTCCACCGTTGATTTTGTCATATTTCTTTCCCAGAATGAAACCGCATTATCCAACCAACCCTCCGCAACGGTATTTTCGCCAATTCCAAAGCCGTGAGGAAGTCCGTCAAACACTTCAATCATAGTATCTGTACCATTTGCCTTAATTCGGTTTATTCTGTTTTCCATTGTATGATAAGACGCAATTCCGTCATTTGTGCCGACGCAGTTATATGTCGGAGGCTCGCTGCCTGTTACCTCTGTATGACCTGTGTACTGCATAATAACAGCGGCAGGGCGTGGATATGCTTTTTCACCATAGCTTTCCGTACCGTTTGAGCCAAGCCATGCCGCCATTCTTGCGCCCGCGCTTCCGCCCCATAATGAGTAGTCGGTTACATCAACCTCCAACTCGTCCGCATTATCGTGGATAAATGCGATTGCTCTTGCCAAATCCTCCGTTGCCGTATCCGCTCCTGGACGATAAATAATGGCGAAAGCGTTATATCCTTTTTTGCTAAGCTCCAATGCGTGAGGAAAACTGTCCTGCATTGCGCCGACATAGGCAAATCCGCCGCCCGCGTTGCAAATTGCAACTTTACCGTTTTTATTTCCTCTGAACAGAAACAGCCCTGTGTTACGCTTTGCAGGGTCGGCAGCTTTTTCTTCATCCGTATAAATATCGTAAAATATCTGATTTCCTGCTTGTGCGTTTTGCTTGAAATAGTTTGCAATTTCAACAGTTTTATCGGGATTTATATAATTGTACCAAGTCAAATGCAGATTTCCGAGCGTATCACCGCTGTAGTAGCCTGAGTGAACAGGAAATATCAGTCTGCCGTAATCTCCGAAGACAGGGTCGGATATTACATCGGATATTTTTGTATTTACTGTGTACATCTCATTCCCGCTTTCCGCGCAGGCTGTAATTGTTCCAAACATCATAAGCAAACCCAATAATAACGATAATACTTTTTTCATATTGATTTCACCTGTCTTTATTTCAAATTCAAGCCGTCTACCCAAGTTTTTATCAAGGTCTCATTCCTGCTTTCTGATGAACGGAAACCCCTGCCTGTCTGCCAATCACCCGTAGCTGTCATATCTTTAATTATGTCATCGCCGACCTCGCCGGAGCTTGCCGAGGTAGAGAACGGAATAACGGTTTTGCCCGTAAAATCATTGTCCTTGACAAAATTATATACAACCCACGATGCGGAGTGCCACCAAATCGGATAGCCGATAAATACCGTATCATATTCGTCCCAATTCGGAACACTCGTTGATACAAGCTCAATATCTTGTAATTCGGGATTATCGTGTTCACGCACCACGCGGCTTTGTGAATTGCTGTAATTCAGATCCGCGCTTGTGTACGGATCGACAGGCTCTAATTCAAATATATCCGCATCTGCGGCATTTGCAATATAATTTGCCACTCTTTCGGTCGTTCCCGTAGCGGAATAATAAACAACAAGCGTTTTATCCGCTTCGGGAACAGGCGTTATTTCGGGCAGTTCTGCGCCATCATTTACCGTTATTGCTGCAAAAAGCGGTTTCATAGAAGCAACACTGTCCCACAAGAAAAATTTATCGCCTTTATATGCATTTACCGGTTGAGTTCCGTTTTCCGCTTTAAGAATTTCAGCAGCAACAAGCACTCCGTTACGGTATGAGGCGTGTATTAAATTTGCCTCCCCGCTAAGACCGAGTATGGTTACAGCGCCGTTTGCATAAGACATTTCAGGCAAATTTTCATCTTCGCTGTCAATATCTATAAGCTGATAGCTTCTGCTTCCCAAACCGATCTCTTCCGCGTGTTCAAGCGTGTGCAAACCGTTTCTTTGCTCGATGCGGTTTATAAGTGTTCCGCTTTCACTTCGGTCTGTATTATAAACTATATCAATACACGCTTGGTCAAGCGCAACAGGGTCTGTTGACGCCAAAATTCCAACGTCGTGCATATCAGGCTCCGCCGGATTTCCGTCACAGTCGCAGTCTATGGAAATTCTGTTCATTACATTTACATACACTACTTTTCCGTTAAAGAAATCTACAACGCTGCTTGTCGCGTCCGCCATTGACTCACAGAAATTATCCTGATTTCCGCCCCAAGGACTTGTACTCGACCTGCCGCTTGTATGAATAAGACACTTTCCGGCTGTTGAACCGATACCGATTGACATATTCTTAATTGCGCCGCCAAAGCCTGCCATTGCATGTCCTTTAAAATGGGCAAGCGATATTAAAGAATCATAATTTTGGAGATGACTTCCTACCCGATTAGTCGTTATCCTTGACGATGCGCCTGTTTTGGGAGCAGGGACATTTATTGTCATATCTCCGTCCTCGTCCATAATATCAACGTCGGCAATATCATAAAAACCATGATCTCTCGCAACCTGCTTGTGCATAGCCGTTGATGAACGTGAGCCGCCGTAAGCAGTGTTACATTCAACAATAGTACCGTCAACCGACTGCACCAAATCCTTAATAAGCTCCGGTCTTAAATAATTGCTGTTCGGCGGTTCACCTGTTGACATCTTTACCGCAACCTTACCCTCCGCGTTAAATCCGAGCTTATTATAAACCTTTACCAACGATTCCGGTGTAATGTCTGTGGTCATATATACTTTAGGCGCGTCCGAACTATCCGTTTCGTAATTGCCCACAGCAAATACATCCTTACTGCCGCCATTCCAAACGGCAGCACCCACAAACACAAAGCATACCATTATCATTGATACGACAAAAGCAATGCCATTTTTTAATTTTTCTTTCATATCGTTCATTCCTCTCAATTAATATTTATAATCCGGTGAAATAAGCGACATCAATTCTTTATCGTGATTGTATGCAAGATATGACTCATTATCAAAAATCATTGCCGCACCGTTTTCGCGTGTGTACGGCTCCCAATTCGGCACGCCGCTGCCGTTTGGGTTGCCTGTTTTTGCAAAATTTATCCATGCGCTGCTCATAATATCAGATAACTTTTCGGCTTCGGTTTTGTCGCCGCTCGGCTGTACCTTGTCAATATTATTAAACACAAAGGGAATTTCGGCGGTATGATATGAAGTTCCCCAAGTGAACATATATGAATATACCGGCGCACCGTTTTGGTCTGCCTTATGCGCAGTCAGCTTTAATATCGGAAGTCTTATGAGTGTCGTATCTACATAGAGCGCGGCTGTATCGCTTTCATTGGGATATGCTTTCTTAAATTCGTTTTTAACTTTATCAGCATTATCGCCATATTTTTCTTTAAGACGCTTATCAAGTTCCGAAGCGCTTAATTTTTCGTCAGGATTTTCTATTGGATTACCAAAAACTGTCCATTCATTCAAATTTGAGCCAATCAGAAGCGGAATATCCTTGCCCGCTTCGGCAAATCCATTTTCAGTAACAGGGCTTGTCGGCAGAAAATCACCGTCAACAACAGGTTCCCATAAAAGAGAATAACCGTTTACAAATTCCTCGTATATGTTTAATTCCTCTGCCGCCTGCGTCAACGCCTTATCGGACGCCGATGTCAAATCCTCATAAGAAACAGTTTGCAGTTTTTCTATTTCGTCTGCCTTAATTCCAAGATTTTCAAGAGTGATTTCCGTTACTCTCTTACTTGCTTCTCTTGACATAAACGCTGCGCCCATATTTTCGGTTGCGCCGCTTTCAACAATACCTTTGTGGAAAAGACCTTTTGCATACGGACTCGTCATAAGCGCGAGAACCTTTGCACCGCCGCCCGACTCACCGAATACTGTTATGTTATCGGGGTCACCGCCGAAGCTCTCTATATTATCCCTTATCCATTCAAGCGACTTTATAATATCCGTCATTCCTACATTTGCGGAATATTTGTATTTGTCGCTGTAATCAGATAAATCCAAATGACCGAGTGAATTTAGTCTGTGATTTACCGATACAACTACAACATCACCTTTTTTACTTAAATTTTCACCATTATATGCGGGACTTTCGATAGACGAGCCTGTGGAAAATCCGCCGCCGTGCAGCCATACCATAACAGGACGCTTTTCACCGTCATTTATATCAGGCGTCCATACATTCAGGTTTTGACAGTTTTCGTCCATTGCAGGAAGATTATTTCCCGCCTGCGGCGCGATTGTGCCATACGAATATGCTTTTTTTATTCCGTCCCACGGCTTAATATCTTCTGACGGAACAAAACGCTCCGGCGCTTCTGCATACGGTATGCCGTGATAGGTGTAAATATCGTTATGAATATATCCCTGTATTTTTCCGTTCTTTGTATCAGCAACAGCAATGCTTCCGCCTGCCTTTACAGAATTATATTCCTCATCCGTTACTTTGTCATTCCAAGTAATCTTATCTTTGCCCGGATTTCCGTTGACCGCAATATATGCAAACTGCTCGTCCGCCGCGCCGTGCCAATGGTTCACACCCGGCTGTGCTTCGATAACGTCGCCGGCTTTTACTACTCGCGGCTCTTGTCCTTCCTCCTGATAAATTCCTGTGCCGTTTGTTACGATTATAAGCTGTCCGCTTTCGTGTGAATGCCAAGCTGTTCTTGCGCCTGCTTCAAACGTGAAATTATCAACTTCGGGACAGTTAAACACGCTTTCGTGTTCTACAAGCAAATTCTTATAAATCTTACCAGTATATCCCTCTGCGGTAAATTCCTCGCCCTTTGGGAACATCGTCTCGCCTTTTTCGCGGATAGTCCCGTTTGCACGGGCTGTTTTGACGGCCGCGTTGTATTCCTCATCCGTTACCTTATCAAGCCAATTTGTCGTGCCAACGCCCGGATTAACGCCGATCGCGATATGTGCAAACCAGCTGTCATCAATCGCCGAGTGCATATGCTTTTTGCCCGGCGGAATCAGAATAACGTCTCCCGCCTGCATGATTCTTGCATCTTCGCCCTCCATTTCAAACACTCCGACGCCCTCTGTTACGAGAAGTATTTGACCTCCGTCGTGATAGTGCCAATCTGTTCTTGTGCAGGGCTCAAACGTTACCTGACCGAAAGCGGGAATTTTCATATTTTCCTCGTCATAGGCAGTCAGCCAATTCATATATGATACGCCTGTAAATTTGGGAGAAGCAGGGTTTATATCACCTTTGGCAAATACATTATCAATCGTGTCAGCGTTTATAACGGTTACTGTCTGTGTTTCCTGCGACCACAACACTGTATAGCCAAAGCTCTCTGCTATAAATCTTATCGGAAGCATTGTTCTGTCATTGACGATAACAGGCGATACATCAAGCATATTTGCTTCATTGTTCAGATATGCTGTTGTAGAATTTATCGTAAGCTTTATTTCATCACCGTTATAGTTAAGTGTTGCAGTTTTATCAGCGTCATTCCATTCAACCGTTCCGCCGATGCCCTCAACAAACGCGCGTACGGGCAATAGAGTTCTGTTATCAATTACAACAGGCGTTGTGCCGTCTTTGTCAATATTCTGCTCTTCGCCATTTATTGTCATAACGGGATTTCCTATCTGCATTGTTACAGTTGTTTTTGCCGTTTCAGTAACTGTCTTTGCTGCGTCAATCTCATTTGAAAGAGCATTCCTCATATTAAGCGTTCTCGGAAAACCGTTATACGGAGCTGTCAGAAGCGGCACGGCAAGCATATTGTCAGCCGTTAAACCTGCCGCATATCCCTCTGCGATTTTTCCTGCAAGCTCGTTTTCTCTGCCGCCCTGCGCGTCCATTACGGCAAGGTCAATTAAAACCTGTGTCGCCTTATCATCGCTTGTCGGGAGTTCGGAATTGTTTATAACCGCTTCCGTTGCTGAAATTAGAACGTTCTGTGTTTCGCTGTCAATATTTCTGCCTACGTAATTATCCTTATCATCCGACTGAAAGTGTTCCATAAGGCCTAGCAGTTCTTCGCTGTCGCTCTTAAAATCAGTTGTAATTGCCTGTGTCGGCTGCGGACGCTCCTCTGCAGGATTTTCGTTTACCTCTGTTTCGGTAGTATCAATTACATCAAGTACGAGGTCAGTCTTTTCTTTACCGTTAATATCCTTGTTATAAAGCATTGCTGCGCGAAGCATATCCTTGGGGTGTCCGACATTCAGGTTGCCGTTTACATGACCGCCAAGCTGACTCCTGCAGTTACCGTTACCCGCTATTGTGCACAGAGTAATAAACTCTCTTTCATAAAGAGGAAGCCCTATGCGGTTATAGAAATCACCGAAGCATATTCCCGAAAGGAATAGTGTCTGCATTTTCAAAGACTCCTCCATACCGTCCGTAATTGTGCCTATCTGCGGACCAAACAGAAAACGCTGTACTGCAAGTCCGTCATCATAGCGCGTTTCCTCTGTTGAGGTGATACGGCTTTTATATGTAATATCCTCTCCCAAAGTCTTTAATGCTTCATCGGCTTTGTCCAGAGCCGCTGCCGCGCGTGTAAATCCGCAGTATGCTCCGCTGTGATACATAGCTTCTTTAATTTCAACTGCCGTGAGCCCGTCAGCAAGAGCCGATCTTACCTCGTCGCTCATTTTGTCAAGAGCCTGATTTGACGAAATACTTGCAAGTCTTGATAAATGCTGTAATCTCACGCTGAGATTATCATTTATAAAGTCTGTTTTTTCTTGTTCACTCATAGCCGTATAGACCTCCGTACCTGCTGCGGTATTATTTTCTGCCGCAAACGCTGCTGTGGCTGAGCTGACTGCCATAGCTGCCGTGATAATAAGTGAAATGATTTTCTTTTTCATTTTCTGCTGCCTCCTATATTTATTTACTATAATAATTTTAGCATATCTGTTTCTATAACAGAAGTATCAATTAGTTTATCAGAGCAAACCCATGGGTTTATACTGCAAGATAATAAAAACGGGCATACAAGAGTAATACTCAAGCATACCCGTCCTTGGGGATGTTTCACTAAAGCGTTTTATAAAAACACAATTATGAACTTTATTAACCCACTTTATGTCCGCCGAACACTTTCGACATTTCTATATTGCTAAGGGTATTATCAATAGCCACTATTTCCTGTTTCGTCAGAATAATATCTGCAGCGCCTAAGTTTTCTTCAAGTCTTGCTTGATTTCTTGTGCCTGGAATCGGCACAATGCCTTTTGACATAAGCCACGCAAGGGAAATCTGAGCCGGTGTAGAATACTTTTTCTCTGCTGTTTGGTTCAGCATATGAAGAAGCTCTTTGTTTTTATCAATACTTTCCGCTTTAAACTGCGGCATAGTACTGCGGTAATCATACTGTTTGTCAAATGCGGAATTTTTACCGTATCTGCCGGAAAGGAAGCCGTTTGCAAGCGGACTGTGCGCCACAAGGCAAATTCCCAATTCTTCGACCACGGGAAGTAAATCTTCATAAGCGCGGTACATCATAGAATAGCGGTTTTGGACTGCACTGAGACGGCAAGTCTTATCGGCACGCCGAATATAATCTTCACCCGCTTCCGAAACGCCCCACGCACGGATTTTGCCTTCGCGGATTAAATCCTGCATAACTCCTGCGACTTCTTCGGGAGGAATATGCGGGTCAATTCTATGCTGATAATATAAATCAATATAATCCGTGTTTAATCTCTTTAATGAGCCTTCAACGCTTTTTCTTATTGTTTCGGGACGGCTGTCTACGGCAAGGGAACAGTCGGCATTATTCCGTACTCCGAATTTTGTTGCAATTACAACTTTATCACGGTACGGCTGTAACGCTTTTCCCACCAATTCCTCATTATACACCGTTTGCCCGTTTTCGTTTTTTCCGATATAACATTCTGCTGTATCAAAAAATGTAACACCCATACAAACAGCCGAATGTATCAGCTTTATCATTTCGTTTTCATCAGACGGCACACCGTATGCGTGTGTCATACCCATACAGCCAAGACCAACAGCAGAAATTTTTATATCACTGCTGCCCAAATTTCTGTATTTCACATTAACATCTCCCTGATTATTTTAAGCCGTTTACCCAGTTAACAATTTCCCGTTCCGCATCCTGTATATGATTACGCGAGATAGATAATCCCTCTAATACATTGCTGTTTGGCTGTAATGAACGGATAGAACTTATAGTTCTTGAAAATCCGCTGCCACCGTGCGTATTAAACGGAATGACCGTTTTCCCCGACAAGTCATAGCTTTCAAGGAATGTATAAAGTATCATAGGCATATCGCCCCACCAATTCGGATAACCGAGAAAAATTGTATCATAGTTGTCTAAGTTTGTAATTTGGTCTTTGATTGCAGGACGAGCCTTTTGGTCCTGTTCGTCAGCCGCCAAGTCCACCAATGTGCTGTGGTCTGTTGGATACGGTGTTTCAGGCTCAATCCTGAAAATATCAGCATTTGTATTTTCTGCTATCACATATGCCATATACTGCGTATTTCCCAAAACCTCGCCGTCTATAACGACAGTGCTGTTATCTTCCTCCTGCGTCATATTTTCAGCATTGTTTGTTTCCGGCTGTGAGAAATACACTACAAGCGTTTTACTGTCGCTTTTGCTTTCAGAAGACGTATTAAGGTTAAGCGTTTTTACCCAATCGGCAACATCGCTTTCACTTACGCCGGAACGGAAACGCATACCTTCCTGCCAATCGCCTGTTCCCGCCATATCAGCAAGCAATTCACCGCTTTCGCCAATGCCGGAGCTTGCCGAAGTGCAGAACGGAATAACGGTTTTACCTGTGAAATCGTTTGCCTTTACAAATCCGTCAACGGGCCAAGCGGCAATCCCCCACCAAATAGGATAACCGATAAATACGGTGTTATATCTATCCCAATTCGAAACAGTTGTGCTTGTGAGTTCAACAACTCTTTTTTCCTCGTTGTTATGCTCATCTACTACACGGCTGTTATCATCGGTCCAATCCAAATCCGCGTCTGTGTACGGCTTTACAGGCTCTAATTCAAAAATATCTGCATTCGTTGCCGCTGCGATATAATTTGCCGCATTTTCCGTACTGCCTGTTGCTGAATAATATACGACCAACGTTTTACTGCCGTTTGACGGTTCTGTTACAGGCGGGGTTGTTTCTGTTGGTGCTGACTCCGATTTTGTAATCGTTACCGTTTGTGTTTCCTGCGTCCAGTCAACATCGAATTTAAAGCTTTCCGCAATAAATCTTATCGGGAGCAGTGTACGGTCGTTTATAATTGTCGGAGCAGTGTCAAGTGTCTGCTCCAAACCGTTTAAGGCTGCGGTTTCGCTGTCAATGACAAGTTCAATTTCATCACCATTATAATTAAGCGTCACTGTTTGAGTATTGCCGTCCCACGCAACAGTTCCGCCCATTTCCTCAACAACTGCACGTACAGGCAAAAGTGTTCTGTCATTTATAATAACAGGGGTGCTGCCCTCTGCATCAATTGGCTTTTCTGTTCCGTTGACTGTCATAACAGGATTTCCTATCTGCATTGTAAGCACAAAATCCTCTGTAGTATTATCTGAGGTTTCCGCTGCTGAGCAGCCTGTCATCATGGACATTGCAAATACTAATGTCATTAGAATTGATAATATTTTTTTCATCTCCAAATTTCCTCCTATACTTTTAATCCCATTTGATATGCTTCATTAAGTTCAGGTGTATTTTTTATTTCTCCTGCTTCATATACGCCTTGCCCGTATATTACGCCCTTTTCCTTTGAACCGTCAAGACAGGCAGCAAGACCCCTGAAACATTCAAGCGTGCAGTCCATTACTCCGTTTCCTTCCTCCGCGGAAGTCATTATGTAATAAAACTCTTTATTCTTTATATCGCGCCACTTTGCAACTGTACGGTCAATAACCGTTTTCATCTGAGCGTCTATTGAATAAAAGTACACCGGACTTGCCATAACAATTACGTCCGCTGCAAGCATTTTATCAAGAATCTCCGCCATATCGTCCTTTATGGCACAGCCTTTGCCTGTATCTCTGCAATAATAACAAGCGGTGCAATAATTAATCTTTTTATCTCTTATAAAGATTTTTTCAACATCATTTCCGCTTTCTTCAGCGCCGCGCATAAATTCATCACACAGCAAATCCGAATTGCCGCCTTTTCGGGGACTGCCTGATAGTATCAATATTTTCTTACTCATAAACCTTCTCCTCTCATTTCTTTGTAATTATATTATACATCATATACTTCATTTATGGAAGTTCCAAAAAGTTTATCGGCTGTAACCAAAAGGTTTTAACTGATAATCCTTACTCCTGCGGTCGCAGCGGTCCGTAGAAATACGAGGCTGTCGCACCGCCGTCAATAAGAAAATCCGCACCTGTGATAAACGTGCCTTTTTCACTCATAAGAAGTTCAGCCACATTTGCTACCTCATCAGCTGTTCCCGGTCTGCCTGCAGGACATTTTGCAAACATATTTTTATAGAAATCTCCGCGTATTCCGTTAAATTCGTCAATCGCAAGAGGTGTTACGATAATTCCGGGCGAAATTGAATTTATCCGTGCGCCTTTTTTGCCCCAATTCACAGACTCAAACATTACACGTTTTTCATTACATCGTTTTGCCATTTGGTAAGCGTGCAGAGTATCCCTTATATTTTGAGGTTTTAGAATATCAAGATTTAATAACTCATCCGCCGGAGTTGTCGCAAGAAGTTCATCAGCTTCGGGAGATAGTGCAGGCATTCTATGTCCCGATTGACTTGAAATTGTAACGCCTGTGCCTCCTGATTTGATAACTTTTCCCACTTCTTCAAGCAATACGGCTGTTCCGTACAAATCAACCTTTAATATAGTTTCAATCGGCGCTTGGCTTGGAGAAACGCCTGCGGAATTTATAAGCATTACAATTTCTCCGTATTTTTGTCCTTCAGATATGAAATTCAAAATAGACTTCCTTGATGAAATATCTGTTTGAACAGGAACAACATCAAATCCTGCATCATTCATAATTTTTGCTGTTGACTTTGCATTTTCAATACTTATATCACCTACAATGATTTTCTTTCTGTATCCTATACGTCTGGCAATGGCCATACCAATCTGACCCGCACCTGTCAAAAGAACTACGTCTTTCATAACCATTTACTCCTCTCCATAAACTTCCTTTGCCATACGAAGCGCTGCCCACGCCTTTGGCCAGCCCGCATAAAATGCTGCGTGCGTAAGTATTTCAGCCATTTCCACTGACGTCACTCCGTGATTTTTCGCATTCAGAATATGGTACTGTAAAGAACTGTCCAATATTCCTCCTGCCATCAATGCCACAACGGTAACTATACTGCGGTCACGGGCTGACAATTTGTCCTCACGCTCCCATACCTGACCAAACAATACATCATCGTTTAACTCTGCAAATTTCGGGGCAAATTTCCCTAATTCTTTTCTTCCTGCTGTCTGCTTTGCCATTTTGCTTTTCTCCTTACTCCAAAATCCCGTAGTCTTCATCTGATACAGCCTCGCACCATTCGGTCGATGCTCCGTCTGCCGGAACCTCCACCGCAAGATGCTGAAACCACTCATTCGGAGCTGCACCGTGCCAATGCTTAACCTCCGGAGGAATGTTAACAACATCACCCGCGTGCAGCTCTCGCGCAGGCTTTCCCCACTCCTGATAGTAGCCGCGGCCGGCAGTTACGAGTAAAATCTGACCGCCCTTATGGTGAATATGCCAATTATTCCTGCAGGCAGGCTCAAAGGTTACATTGGCTATGCCTATTCTTTCTGTGGTAAGCATATTCAGATAACTCTGACCTACAAAATACTGCGCAAAAGCATCGTTTGCTTTGCCTGTTTTAAATACGCTTAATTCTTTCATTTATTATTTTCCTCCTTGACATTTTATTAATTAAGTAATATAATATCTTTAAACCTCTAATATATTATACAAGTATAT
>JAUNPN010000197.1 GCA_030536655.1 bacterium
AATATGCAAGTTCAATGCGTGCTAAGCCGTTAGGCGTTAATTAATCAGTGGTTCCCAAGATTAATTATTTTACAATTTTGATTCCGGGCGTACTGCACAGCCGTATAGGCTCCTCCGCTGCTGCGCTGAATACAGCAAATAACAAGGTCCGAGCAGTCAACCATTTTTCTGTTTCTTACATGAAAGGCTGATTTAAAATGAACCTTGGAGGATTCCCGGCATATCTTAATATCATCGTAATCACTGAGTAATAGGGAGCCGCGCTCATAGTATTCGGATCTCATGTACGGAAGAACGAGAATAAGAGAGGCGCTGCCGGTTCCGCGGCTGTTGATTGCGCGTCTTATCGCCGACGCGGCGAGAAGATCAAATTCTCCGTCGTGTCCGATGAGAAATCTTACATGGTCATTATTTGTGAGAATATCATGCAGAAGCTTGTCAAGCCTGTTTTCTATTTCTGATTTGTTTGCTATATTCCTGTGCCCGAAAAGACTTACGGTATAGGTTTTCATTTTAATCACTCCTAAACATAATTTACTATATACATAGTAACACTTAAATTGGAATTTGTCAAGAGTAATGATTATAATGTGGTTCATTAATAACTATACTATTTAATAAGTGTATTGTAAAATAGTAATATTAATTATAGAATAATAATAAGAGGTGATAATATGGAGGGCTATTATAAATCTGTAATTACTATTAATGAATATGGAAAAATTAATCTTTGCTTAAAAGAACTGCTTGATAGTAAGGGGCTTACACGATATTATCTTGCAAGAGCGTCAAATACTCGTTTTGAGGTTATAAACAAATGGTGCAATAATGAAGTAGAGAAATTGGATTTGGATGTTCTCGCGCGTATATGCTATGTGCTTGACTGCACCGCTGCGGACATAATCAAGTACGAACCGAAGTAAAGCGCTGCGGCATAAAAGGGAGGGAGCGCCTTTTTATACTGCTGTAATATTCCGGAAAGCATTTCAGGCATTCTTAACGGCAGTTCATGCAGAAAATATTGAAACGGAAGCTTAATCATGTTAAAATACGCTTAAGGAAGCACTGATTAAAGCAGTGAACACAGTCAGATTTTTCGTCAGATTATATAAAAAGCTCGAAGGCATACTCGCGTATGTCGAGAGATTTTTGTATGATATGACGGAAAATATGCAAGTTCAATGCGTGCTAAGCCGTTAGGCATTAATTAATCAGTGGTTCCTTAAAAATTATAGGAGGGATTTATCATGAAGAAAAAGCTTTCGGTTTCGCTTGCGGCTGCAATGGCTGCGGTAATGGGAACGGCGGCATTTGCGGTCAACGGAGATATTGTCGGTGAGATATACAATACCGATATTTTAACTACGCTGGACGGAGTACCGATTGAATCCTACAGCATTGACGGGGAAACGGTAATTCCGCTTGAAGCGCTGTCTGAATACGGATATGAGGTGTATTATGACGACAGGGTAAGAAAGGTGTTTGTAACGCATTCCGGAGATATTCCGGACGATTTAAGCCCGCAGATTACGAGAGGCAAACTCGGCGGTACAAGCGGATATATTTATGAAAGCGATATAAAAGCGTATCTCAACGGCGTGGAGATTCCCGCTTACGCGCTTAACGGACAAATGGGTGTTGTTGTTGAGGATATAGGCAGGGTTGAACGCGGAAGAAATGTTTCGCCTTACGGCTTTACATATGGATTTTATGACGCATCGAAGCTGCTGACGCTTAAATCGGAGTATGACAGATTTCCCGATAAGAAATCGCGTGAGGCTGTGAAAAAGACAGAAAAGGACAGCGCGTGGAAAATGAAAAAGCTGTACGAGCTGGACAGCTGCGATATAATGACGGGAAGCGGCGGAACTGCGCCGTACAATAATACTACCATTGAGTATTTCGGCAATGACGGAGTATATATAGATTTGGCGAATTATCTGGAACAGCTTGGTTTCAGCGTAAACCGGTACGGAAATCTGACGGTTACAATAAACAATGTGAGGGATGATAGGATTGAATTTACCGGCACGCGCAGGATAACCGCTTATAATACGAGCGAAAGCGGAACCTACACAATGGAGCTGCCGAGACTGGCGGTTGAAAAAATAAGGTAAAATTGAATCAAGGGGGTGTTTTTCAACACCCCCTTGATTTAGATATTTGTATAGAATATACCGGTAAAATACTGAACGGCTATTGATGTAAGGGTAATCATAACCCAGCAGCAAAAGCCCATGACAATCGGTTTTCCGCCCTTCTTGACAAGCGTTACAATATTTGTATTAAGACCGATGGCGCACATTGCCATTGCAATAAAGAACTTTGCAAGCCATTTTGTTGCGGAAACGAATGAGCCGTTGTAGAACTCGGTAAATCCGCTCTGCGGGAGGATGCTCATAACAGTGGTGATGAGCGACGCTCCTATAAAGAACAGTATGAACCACGGGAAAATGCTCTTGAAGGAAAAGCTGCTTCCGGCGGTGCCATTCTTCTTCGCGCTTCTTGTTCTTATGAAGGCAAGAATAAGCGTAATCGGAATAATCGCAAGAGTTCTTGTAAGCTTAACCGTTACGGCTGCGGAAAGTATTCCGTCACAGCCGTAAAGACCTTCTGCCGTTGCCGCCGCCGCGGTTACCGAGGATGTATCATTTACCGCTGTTCCCGCAAATACGGCAAAACCTTCGGTTCCGAAGCCTATTGCGTGTCCCAGGGAGGGGAAGATAAGCGCGGCAAGTACATTAAAGATAAAGATTACCGAAATCGACTGAGCGACCGTTTCATCATCTGCGCCGATGACAGGAGCGGCTGCGGCAATTGCCGAACCGCCGCAGATCGAGGAACCTACGCCTATAAGGCAGGCAACCTTTTTATCTACCTTTAAAAGCTTCATCAAAACCATCGCGGTGATAAGCGAGATCAGAATTGTTGAAATGATTACCGGAAGGCTTTTTCCGCCGACCTGCGCGATTGTGCTTATGTTTAATGAGAAACCTAGTATTATAACCGCCCATTGCAGGATTTTCTTCGAGGTGAATTTTATTCCGCCGCTGAAGTTTTTCGACGCTGCCGTTTTCGGTGAAATCAACGTTATGAGCATACCGAATAAAATAGAGAATACCGGCGCGCCCACTACCTCAAGGGAAAAGGAACCGAACCTCAGACCGCTTACGGCGGTAGCCAAAGCGGCTATAACGATGCAAAGGACTATACCCATGCTTTTTTCCTTAATGAATTTCATTTGTTTGTGTGTCCTTTCGTAATTGCCTTCTTGGGATCTTTGATGAGAACGACAACGAGCCAGATTACAAGTCCCAATGCCACGACTGACAAGCCAAGGTATGCGTCATTAAGCATATCTCCTGCCGAGGGAGTAAAAAACTCCGCGCCAAACTCAATATATTCCGCCGCCGCATCAACAAGCCACATCAATGCCGCGCCCCAGTACATCAATGAAAGAGTGCCGAGCTGAGCCGATGTGTCCGGAAGCCTTTTATACCATAAGGCAGTGGCAGCCACAGCGGCGAATACTGTAATAAGCAATGTCATGTTAAAATCCTCCGTGCTTAAGCTTGCGGACAGAAGCTTTCTGTGCGTTACGCTTTGCGGAAATGCCGGTTACGGCAGTCATTCCCGCCCAGACTGCGGTCACAAGAACCGCCATTCCGACGCCCGAAGTCGCCATTTCCTTAAGCATGACCGCAGCGTCTGCCGGATTTGATGCAGCTGTTAAAAACGGATAGAACGGAACTACCTCGCCGTGCCATACATGCTCAAATAAAAGCAGAGCGCTGCCTCCCCAGAGCATCTTATTGAGCCAGCCGAGCTTTTCGGTGAAGGAGTGCGCAGCCGCTCCCGAACCTGACGTCTGAGTCCTTTTTTCCATAGCTTTCTTAACTGCGGTTGTTACGACCGCTTCTGCGGCCGGTACGATGAAACAAGCCATTTTTGTATACCTCCTGTTTTGAATTAAATAATTGATTATCAGCGTTTTTGATATTAATATAATATCACAATACCATTGCATTGTCAAGCGGGATATTACCTAAAATTTGCAAAAAAAAAAGAGGAGAGAATGGGATTCGAACCCACGAACGGGGGAAACCCGTTACAGCATTTCCAATGCTGCGCCTTCGACCACTCGGCCATCTCTCCGTAACACTTGATTATTATACCATAAAATAAGAAGGTTGTCAACAGTTTTTTTCGCTTTTTTGTGCAAAAGACGGTCATGACGGTAATTCTTGCCGGATTTTGAATTCAATTCTCAAAGCTGTAAAACTATTGACAATAAGGTGCGGAGTGTGGTATAATAACCGTATATACGGAGGAGCCGGAAGTTTGGAAAAAGATAAGCTGCGCATCTTGCCGCCCTCAGCGACTTGAAGTATAAACATACGTCGGCGTCGCTTCT
>JAUNPN010000032.1 GCA_030536655.1 bacterium
AAGTTCAATGCGTGCTAAGCCGTTAGGCGTTAATTAATCAGTGGTTCCTTAATATACAAAAATATACTTTTAAGAAAGAACTATATGTTTATGCATTAAATTTCTGCTTCATTAAACCAAAAAGCAATCCCCACACATCCTTTGACATTCAGAGATTGCTCTTTTTATGATTTATTTCAATTTTTTACAACAAACATTATGCCATTTCTCTTGATTTATCGACACATGCCTTCATTGCTTCAATAACAGCGCTTCTGAATCCTTTATCCTCAAGAACTGCTGCCGCTTCAATTGTTGTACCGGCAGGAGAGCAAACCTGATCCTTTAACTCACCCGGATGCATACCGGTTTCAAGTACCATTTCCGCACTTCCCTTTACCGCCTGAGCCGCAAATGTATATGCCTGCTGACGAGGCATGCCTGCTCTTACCGCAGCGTCTGCCATCGCTTCAATAAACATAAATACATATGCCGGCGACGAACCGCTTACCGCAGTTACTGCATCCATCAAGCTTTCGCTTACAGTTTCCGCTTTTCCGCAGCTGTCAAAAATCGCCGCAGCCTTTTTTAAGTCCTCCTCTCCGACATTTCCCGAAGGCGCAAGCGCCGCCATACCCTCGCCTACAAGCGCGGGAGTATTCGGCATTACTCTTACAAGCTTTATCTTCTTTCCGAACGCTTTTGTAACCTTTTCAATCGACTGTGCTGCCGCGATTGAAATCACAAGTGTATTTTCAGTAATTGTATCCTTTATGCCGTCAATCACTTCATATAAATACGCCGGCTTCACGCACAAAAGAACAATTTCGGCAGCTGCCGCCTCATTATTATCCGTTGTCGTGTTTATTCCCAGACGCTTTCCCGTTTCTCTGAGCTTTTCTTCAAGCATATCAGATGCTATTATATCTTCTCCGGCATATAATCCGGATTTAACTATTCCGCCGATTATTGCCGACGCCATGTTTCCGCAGCCTATAAACCCCAGCTTCATACCACTACCTCCAATTAACCCAGCTTTATCCTGTTTTCCTCACTTTGTCTGCTGTTGTAATCCTCCAACGCCGAATGTATTGCCTCCTCCGCAAGCACAGAGCAATGTATTTTCTCCGGCGGAAGTCCGTCAAGCGCCTCCATAACAGCCTTGTTAGTAAGCTTTAACGCTTCTTCAACGGTCTTGCCCTTTACCATCTCAGTTGCCATTGAGCTTGTGGCGATTGCCGCACCGCATCCAAAGGTTTTAAACTTCACATCCTTTATAACGCCGTCCTCAATATCCATATACATCTTCATAATATCGCCGCATTTTGCGTTGCCGACCTGTCCGACAGCATTTGCGTTCTCAATCTCTCCCACGTTTCTCGGATTCATGAAGTGATCCATTACCTTTTCACTATATGCCATTTTTTATCATTCCTTTCAAGCCTTTATTTGCTCCTTATGCAATATCTCCTCATACAAGGGCGACATCTCTCTCAGCCTTTTTACAATAGGCGGGAGCGTTTCCAATACATAATCAATTTCCTCATCTGTTGTATCCTCGCTCAGGCTCAGTCTTACGGAGCCGTGTGCAATTTCATGGGGAAGTCCTATTGCAAGGAGTACGTGAGATGGATCAAGCGAACCGGACGCGCACGCGCTGCCGCTTGACGCAGCTATACCGTGCATATTAAGCAGCATCAGAATCGATTCTCCCTCAATGTATTTAAAAGAAAAGTTCACATTATTGCACATACGCTCCTCACCCTCCGGACCATTCAGCCGACAATAGGGTATTCGTTCCTTTATTCCCGCAATAAGTCTGTCACGCTTTTCAGTCATTGACGCAATATTTACATCAAGATTTTTCACTGCCAAATCCAGCGCTTTTTCAAGTCCCGCCATTCCGGCAAGATTTTCAGTTGCGGCACGTTTTCCTCGTTCCTGTCCTCCGCCGTGAATAAGGTTTTCAATCCTTACTCCGTTTCTTATATAAAGCACTCCAACTCCCTTCGGACCGTGGAACTTGTGCGCGGAAAGCGAAAGCATATCAACTCCAAGCTCTCCCACGTCAACAGGCATATGTCCTATAGCCTGAACCGCATCGGTGTGCATAATTACCTTATGCTTTTTCGCAATTTCCGCAATTTCCTTTATAGGCTCTATTGTTCCGATCTCGTTGTTCGCAGTCATTATGCTTATTAATATTGTTTTATCGGTTATTGCCGCTTCAACCGCCGCCGGATCTACCCTGCCTTCGCAGTCCACATCAAGATATGTGACCTCAAATCCATGCTTTTCAAGAAACGCACAGGCATTTAATATTGCATGATGCTCAATTTTGCTTGTAATAATATGATTTCCCTTTGATGCATACGCATATGCGATACCTTTAAGAGCCCAATTGTCCGCCTCACAGCCGGAACCTGTAAAATATATTTCATTCGGTCTTGCGGCGCCTATATTTTTTGCAACACTTTCGCGCAGTCTTGTCATTGCTGTTATCGCCTCGTTTCCAAGGTCATAGAACTTTGACGAGCCGTTTCCCCATATTTCCGTGAAATACGGCAGCATTGCGTCAACAACCTCCTGCTTTACAACTGTGGTCGCATTGTTATCCATATACACAGTCCTTGCCACTGTATCCATCTCCTATCAATATAATGTATTTCAGGCTGTTTCCAATTTATCAAATACTAAGAGCCTATCCGTAAATTAAGAACATCTTGCTTGCTGATTTTCCGTCATATTGCCCCAAAGATTCTCGTCATACGCCGGTATGCGCCGATTTTTTGGAATAATCTGACCGGATGACTTGCAAAGCAAGTCATAGGTGAACCGTTTACAGCTCACCGCAGCAGGAAAAAATCCGACTTCTCAATATGCACTTATTTAATTAGGGATAAGTTGTAAGCATTGTCGGAAACATCCTTACTATATTATGGCAGTTTCATATGAATATCTATTCATATTTTACTCGCTTACTATTATACCTTTTAATTCCTATCTTGTCAATAGGTTTTAGATAATTTGTTAAATTTTTTATGGTTTTCCGCAGGTAATAAAGCTTATTCTACCCAATACACATAAAAAAACGGACTACGCCCTATAAATGTGACATAATCCGTTTTTATTAAAAATCAATATTTTCCTTACCGTATTTACCTTCAATCTCAATTCTCCGGCTAAGACGCACAGCTCTTTCCGAGTCGATAGCCTGAGTGTACAGCACCGCCTTTACCGGTCTTCCGTCACACCTCTCGTAGCACTGGAAGGTTGTACGTCTCCACTGTCCTCTGTTAGTTAAAAAGTCACAGCTGACGCTTTCTTCTTTTTCCAATGCCTTTCTGAGATGCTCAAGACTGCCTATTTTCTCGCGGAACTCACGAAATTTTTCATCAACAAATCTCAACCCCACCAACGAGTTAAATTCCGAATAAGTGTTAGATTTTTCAACAGACTTTTCTTCTTTATCCAGTTCATGCTTTACCATATGATAAGTATCATTCTCAAGATTAATCATATATATGTTTTTATAAGCTGTTGACAGGCACTTTACAATTTCCGCGGTTTCAATTTCTCTTGCCACGTTTTCAATTGCGCGCCTGTAATCCGGATGTTTATCGTAAAATTTATGTTTATCCCTGTACATACCGGCTTCCGCCATCTTTACGACGTCTTCTACACATTCCGCGCTGTCTGACCACATGAAACCAACCGAAGCATCGGGAAGCTCCATATTATGAATCTCATCATAAAATGCGTTGAATTTAACCTCCGCTGCTTCTCTGTCAATTTCACTGAACAGGACAATAAACTCGTCTCCGCTTATACGATAACTGTTCGAATCTCCAAAAAATCTTACAAGTCTTTTTGCAAAATTCTTTATATATTCATTTCCCGCATCATGCCCCAGATTATCATTAATAACCTTAAGACCGTTTAAATCAGAAAAAACCGCGCCTATGCTTTTCCCGCCGCACTGTTCATTAATTCTGCCGCAGAAATCATTATAGGAACGCAGATTTTTCAATCCTGTCAGAATATCATAATTATTCATAAACTCAAGCTCACGCAGTTCCTCAAGCTCGTTAATATATGAATCATTTATGTCGCGTACATAGAACATTACAATTTGATTATCATCAGTATATTCAGGTGCCGGAAGAAATACCATTATCACCCAGCGGAATTCTCCTTTTGTAAATCTTCTGTAACGCAGACTCAGGAAACCATCGCTTCCGTTTATTTTTCTGCGAAGATTTTTTATGTCTGTAAACTCAAGATACATAGGCACATCGAGTCCGTACACAAGCCCGGCGTCAGCAAAGCCGCGAAACCATTCGGATATTCTTGGCGAATATCCGAATTCCTCCTTTAATTCTTCCTCGTATACCTTTACTTCCTTATACATATCGGTTGTCAGATTTATTTTCAGAATCTTATGATACATTTTTGAAAGAAGCATCATTGATTCTTCCATAGTACACTCAAGCTCTGCCATAATTCAGGGATTATACCCCCTTAACCGCCTCCTTAAGTCTGTCAACCATGTCTGTCTTTTCCCACAGCACGCCCAAATCCTCACGTCCCATATGTCCGTAGGCGGCAAGCTTCTTATATATCGGTTTTCTTAAATCAAGACGCTCTATAATTGCATATGGTCTTAAATCAAATACCTTTTCAATTGCCTTTTCTATTTTTTCCTCCGAAACCGTTGCTGTTCCGAAGGTATCTACCATGATTGATACTGGATTTGCAACACCGATTGCATATGCAAGCTGTACCTCACACTTCCTTGCAAGCCCTGCCGCAACAACATTCTTTGCCACCCATCTTGCAGCATAAGCCGCGCTTCTGTCAACCTTGGTCGGATCCTTTCCCGAAAAAGCGCCGCCCCCGTGCCGGGAATATCCGCCGTAGGTGTCCACAATAAGCTTTCTTCCGGTAAGACCACTGTCTCCGTTCGGTCCGCCGATTACAAAGCGGCCTGTCGGATTAATATAAATTTTTGTATTTTCATCAATAAGCTCCTTCGGTACAGTTGTTAAAATGACCTCTCTCTTAATATCGTCACGAAGCTTTTCTATGGCAATATCCGGACTGTGCTGGCTCGATACCACAACGGTATCAACCCTTACCGGCTTATCGTCCTCATATTCAACCGTAACCTGTGTTTTGCCGTCCGGACGGAGATAGTCAAGAATTCCCTCCTTACGCACCTGAGTAAGCTTTTTCGCCATCTTATGCGCCAGTGAAATCGGCATAGGCATTAATTCCGGCGTTTCATCGCAGGCATAACCGAACATCATTCCCTGATCGCCGGCACCCGTTGAATTTTCATTTTCGTTTCCGCCCTGCTCACGGTTTTCATAGCCGGAGTTTACTCCCTGTGCTATGTCCGAGGACTGTTCGTCAATAGCGGTTACAACCGCGCATGTCGTACCGTCAAAGCCGTATTTTGCTCTGTCATATCCTATTTCAAGCACTGTTTCTCTTGCAATCTTCGGGAAATCAACGTAGCACGAGGTCGTTATTTCACCCATGATTGAAATTATACCTGTGGTACACGTTGTTTCGCAGGCAACTCTTGCCATCGGATCTTCTTTTATTATAGCATCAAGTATAGCATCTGAAATCTGGTCACATATCTTATCAGGATGTCCTTCTGTTACGGACTCCGATGTAAATAATTTTCTATATCCCATTGGTCAGTTCTCCTTCCGTAAATATGCTTTATGCTAAGCTATTATAGCATATATTGTCTTAAATTGCAAGGGAATTTAAAAATTTATTATTATTTTGTAAAATATTTGGTTATTATTCGGGTATAATTCAGACATTGAGCATACCTAAACAGTAACATATTCTGTAATCACATTTTTCTGAAAACGCCGATTACCTTTCCTATTATTGAAACCTCGTCAACGATTATAGGTTCCATTGTATCATTTTCCGGCTGCAAACGGAAGTGTCCCTTTTCCTTGTAGAAGGTTTTTACTGTTGCTTCGCCGTCATTAAGCATTGCGGCAACAATATCCCCGTTTCTTGCGGATGGCTGCTGCTGAACTATAATATAATCACCGTCCAGAATTGCCGCGTTTATCATCGAGTCACCCGATACCTTAAGCATAAACAGCTCCTTGTTGTTCGCAAATTCCATCGGAAGGGCAAAGGTTTCTCCGTCATGCTGCTCAATCGCCGTTATCGGCACACCCGCGGTTATCTTTCCAAGCACAGGAACCTCCATAAACTTATCGTCATACCCCTGCGGCATATTCTTTAAAACCTTTTCTCCTCTCGGCGCGTAGTTAACAAGCCGCATTGAACGGTTTTTCGAGCTTTCCTTTATAATATAGCCCAGCCCCTCAAGCTTCTTTAATCTTGAATGAACTGTTGCCGTTGACGTAAGATTCACCGCGTCACAGATTTCACGCACTGTCGGCGGAAATCCCTTATATTCTATCTGCTCATATATGAAATCAAGGATTTGATAATCCTTATCGGTAAGTTTTGACATGACAATCTCCCTTTCTGCTCTTACTTATCTTAGAGCCTATCCGTAAATTAAGCACAGATAAGCTCTTATTACTCCTAAATATAGTATATCACAAACATATTTATTTGTCAAACAAATTTTCGATTTTCTGAAATTTGTTCTGTATCTTTTGCAAAATTTTTATTGTTTAAAAAAATATATTTAATTAAATATTGATTTTTTTTGAAAAACAGTATATACTATAAATTGAACAGTTTATAGAATTGGAGATTACTATGGGATTTATAAAAAAACTTGCACTTACCGCCGGAATTGCTCTGGCGGTAAAAGGACTTGATATGAGACTTGAGGTTGTACATTACAGGCTTTCATCAAAAAAGCTTCCGAAGGAATTTGACGGTCTGCGCATCATGCAGCTTTCCGACTATCACAGCGATACAGTTCCCGGCTTGCTGGAGGCCGTCCGCTCTGAGGAGCCGGATTTGATATTCACCACCGGAGATATGGCAGACGACAAAGGCAGCTATCTTCCGGCTGTGCGTCTTTTCAGGCAGCTTGCCGAAATTGCTCCCGTATTTGCGATTTCCGGAAATCATGAGGTCTGGAGAAATGATTATGAGGAGTTCGTTTCCGATGTTATCTCTGCCGGCGTTACGGTACTGAGAGATGAAACGGTTATTATTTCCTGCGGAGATGCTGAAATTACTCTCTCCGGCATTGAGGACCCCTTCTCCCGCGATGGTCTGACGATGAAAAGAAACGTCAGAGCTTCACTTGACAGGCTTTCTATAGACAAATCAATGTACAACATTCTTCTGTTTCACAGAGCAAATATGTTCGATACTATCCGCGGCCGCGGCTTTGACCTTATTCTTGCCGGACATATGCACGGCGGTCAGTTCCGTCTGCCAACTGGCCGGGGACTTGTATCTCCCAAATCAAGCATGGGTTCGGACAACACCTTGCTGTTCCCGAAATATTTCGGCGGCAGATATGAGCACAACGGAACTACTATGCTCGTAAACAGGGGATTAGGCAATCCGATGGTTATACCGCGTTTGTTTAACCGTCCGGAGGTCACACTTATTACGCTTCACTGCAAATAATTTTTAAAGGAGATATATGTAAAATGAAATTAAGACAAATTTTCACCTGCTTTCCGGGAGGAAAGCACAAGGTACTTACAATGAGCTACGATGACGGTAAGCTTGCCGACAGACGTCTTGTTGAAATTTTCAACAAGAACGGATTAAAGGGAACCTTCCACCTCAACGCGGGACTTATGGAAAAAGACAAGGAAAGAATTCAGCTGTCCGAGGTAAAGGAGCTTTACAAGGGACACGAGGTAAGCTCTCACACATTTACACACCCGACAATTGAGCGCTGTCCGCTCAGCGAGGTTGTCAAGCAGGTTATGTATGACAGAGAGCTTCTCGAGCAGGCATGCGGTTATCCGGTAAGAGGCATGAGTTATCCTAACGGCTCATATTCTGAGGACATAAAAAAGCTCCTCCCCGCCTGCGGAATTGAATACAGCCGCATTGTCGGAAATACAGATAACTTTGCGATGCCTACAGACTATCTTGAATGGACGTCAACCTGTCACCATAGTCATAACCTCATGGAAAATGCCGAGCGTTTTGCAAACCTTCACAAGAGTCAGTATCTTTATATGATGTATGTATGGGGTCACAGCTATGAGTTTGACCGTGACAACATCTGGGATTTAATCGAGGGCTTCGCAGAATACATAGGCGGCAGAGATGATATATGGTATGCGACAAACATCGAAATTGTCGACTACATGAATGCGGCAAAGAATCTCCGTTTCAGCGCTGACGGCAAAATGGTGTACAACCCGTCCGCCATCTCAGTATGGCTCAGGATTGACATGGACTTTGTTGAAATAAAGCCGGGAGAAACGCGTGAAATATGAAAGCGAGCTGTTTGCTCCGGTAAAACAGCTGTTTGAAAACATGGGCTACAGCGTCAATGCCGAAGTTAAGGGCTGTGACGTGACGGCTGTCAGCGATGATGAGCTTATCGTTGTGGAATTAAAGAAAAATTTATCCGTCGCGCTGCTTGCTCAGGGACTTGTCCGGCAGAAAACAGGCGCAGTTACTTATGTTGCCGTTCCCAAACCCAAAAATTACAGCAAAAAAAACTTCCGTGATACACTTTACGTAATAAAAAAGCTTGAGCTTGGACTGATATTTGTAAATCTGCTAGGAGAATTTTCGTATGCGGAAATCATTCAGGAGCCTGAAAAATTCAAGCCGGTTCGTATAAATTACAGAAAACGCAGTTCAATCATCAAGGAAATCGACGGACGCACGATTGACACAAACACCGGAGGTGTAAACGGAACAAAGATTGCAACGGCATATACCGAAAAGTGCATAAAAATTGCCTGCATACTCGATATGTACGGCGAGCTTACGCCCAAGCAGGTACGCGGCTACGGCGGAGATGAAAAATGCACCTCCATACTATACTTCAACAGCTACGGATGGTTTGAGCATCCTCGGAAAGGGTACTATTCCATTTCCGAAAAAGGCCGCAAAGAGGTTCTGGAATATCCGGAGCTTGAACGGTATTATACTCAGATGCTTATTGACAATAATAAAAAGCTCCGCTGAAAAGCGGAGCTTTTTATTTGTCCGGGTTTATTCAGTTATACTTTCAACCTCATCAATTGCATCATATACATCTACCATTGCGTCTGTGTCAAACAGCTCTGATAGCTGTGCCGACTGCGCCGGTACTGTTATTCCCTTTGCACCGCAAAGCGGCTTCTGACTTGCAATTGAATCGAACAGGCACAGCTTAACCGGTACTCCCTCTGCAAGAGGCTCCGTAAATACTGCGCTTACCTGCTTTTCTTCATCCGCCTTTATATCTGATACGTCGGCTGCCGTCAAAGCTGTAAGTCTGCCGTCCGCATCATAGCTTGCAGCTATAAAGACCGCCGACTCTGCATCTGCGTTAAGCTTAACCGATGTTGTGATTGTGTTATCCGCAACCGCTGCATCACCTATTCCGTAATCTCCGGACGGCTGATCTGTTGTATCAGGTCCGGTTGTAGGCGCTGCTGTTTCGTCCGGCTTGCCTGTCTGTTCGGGCGTTGAACTCGGAGCTGTTGTTGTTATAGGTTTATCTGTTTCCACAAATTGCGATACAAGTATCCTGTCAAGACCGCAGGGGTATTCCCAGTCATTCGCAGAACCTCCGCGCTGGAAGCCGAAGCTTATACTGTTAATCGCTGCTCCGTCCGCAAGCTTATATCCGGCATATGCATCAATATCTTTTCCGTCAAACTTCAAGGACTTGATTGTATTTGACGCCGCATCAAATACTACCTGAACATTCTTTGTATATGTAGTATTAGCTCCGGTAAAAATCGCCTTTTCCTTATCTGCCACACCATCTGTTATACCATCATATGTATTGCCCGCATCTGTGCTCACAAACATAAGGTACCCTGATGTCCATCCCAGCCGCAGTGCCGAACCAAACTGTATATATTCAAAGTTTGAAGTTCTGCCCGTAGCGCTTCCGAAATACCAGTCCACATCATATGTTACAATTCCATTCTTATCTGTTTCAAAAGTCTTTGAAGCACTGTATGATGTTTTCGGATTTGTTGGCGAATAGCTCATTCTGCCGTTCTCTGCCGCTGTTTCATCAACCGCAAGAGCTGTTGTAGAAGAATTCGTCTGCGTCCAATCCGCAATATCCGCGCTTGACCATTTCTTATCAGACTGAGTTCCCTTTTCATACAAGAAGGTCGTTTCGCCGTAAGTTATCTCCTGCTTTTCGTATTTTAGATCCGAAAGCTGCGGCTTCGCAGTAATAGTTCCTGTACCATCAAGCGTGGTATAATAACGAAGTTTCTCAAGGCTCAGACCATTGAGTTCAAACTCTTTCGTGTATTTTGCGTTAACCGCTTCCCATGTATTATCTGTACCTGTGATTGTCGCTGTTGCTATATTATTATCATAGTCAAAATCAACTTCAAAAATCCACCGTTTTGTACTTCCCTGTACCTGACCTATGCTGTCAATCACCGCATTCCAGTCTGTTGCAAAATTTGCTGTATCATGAGAGCCGGCTTTGCTTGTAAGCGGCTTTGCTCCCGGATCATCTTTTGAAACCAACTCTCCATAGGGCTGTTCTAATGTCAGAATATTCTGATCATTTTCGCCCAAAAGCTGAATGCCAAGCGTATACTCTCTATCCTTCCAATTCCATTCATTATTTGCATCACGCTGACCTCCGGTTGTAAAATGGAATGAAAGATAAGCATGGTTATCCGTAATTTTCTCAAAGGTCTTATATGTCTCTGCTCCCACCGGTGCATTCGACTGTGATATATTTGCGCTGCTTGCACTCACATTTGAATATTGGGTCTTATTATCAACTGTCGGTGTTTCAAAAGAGTTATCTCCTGTCTTATCCACCGCAACCAACGGGACAACATTTACAACACAGCTTGCCGTAAAGCCGCCTTCCGCCGAAGTCGCAGTAATAACCGCCGCTCCTGTAGTTATTCCCAATACATTACCGTTTTCATCAACAGACGCAACCGCCGGATTTGAGGATGTCCATGTAATGCCTGTCACAGAAGCGTCAGCCGGTTCAACAGAAGCACTAAGCTTCTTTGAATAGTTTGTTCCAACGCTCATATTACTTTCCGAAATATTAACTCCCGTTACAGGATTTGACCATACCTCTACCTCACAAGAAGCGGTATATCCGCCGTCTTTCGTAGTAGCTGTAATAACAGCCTTACCCGTTTTAATACCCTTTACCGTACCGCCTGAAACAGATGCCACAGACGGATCAGAAGATGTCCATGTAACTGCCTTTTTGGTTGCATCTGAAGGCTCTATGTTTGCTGTCAGAGATGCTTCCTTTGTTTTTTCAACCTTTATGCTGCTGTCTGAAAGCGTTATACCTGTTACAGGTACCTTTGCTATCTGATATGAAACATTAGTATACGGTGTTTCCGGAGCAAGATAATTTAAGGTTTTACCGCTCGCATCTGTTGCAAGAGCCGCCGAACCGATGTAATAGCTCTGATGAGGAGGCTGGTTATAGCCTACATTCTGTATTGCCACATTTGTTCTGTACTGGCTGTCATGCATAAGCGTTGTCAAACGATAATCCGTCGGAAGCGTTGACGTATATACACGGAGATATGCCTGACCTGTGGAATCACCTTTATTAATCGGCAAAATAACCTCTTCACGCCAGTCGCCCCATATATCTGCCGAAAGCGTTGCATTTCTCTTTGAGTAGTTGTTTGTTGTACCATCAATAAGAGTATATCCATCTTTCGGGCCATAGAAACGCTTTGTCCATCCGTTTGCCGCATCATACTTCTGAATAATATTTGCATCCAGGAGTTCACGGGATAAATCACCATCCCAGTAAATCAACGAATTATCAAATGTTCCGCTTCCTGCATTAGCGGGTTTTGCTGCAACATCATCGCCATTAAAATCATGAGTCATCGTCAAACCGCTGCTCCAGCCAAGCGCAAGAGCATTCGGATGCGTCTTTGCATATTCATCGTCAATATTCGCCATTACTCCGCGGCCATTATCATCTGAGGTTACGAGCTTACCGGATTCCCAGAAATGATTGCCGTCCTTCGGTGTTCTGAGATCCTCTGCATATTTCTTAAAATCATCTTCTTTTACTGAGAAAGTTTCCTGTATGCCATCATTATTAAAATCACTGGTATGAATTGCATCACCGTGTCTGAGACGTGTATTGCCGAGAACCTTCTTACCGTCATCATCCAATGTAGCTGAACCGTAAACAATTTCATCCTTGCCGTCATTATCTACATCAGCGATGGAAAGGTTATGGTTACCCTGTCCGTACATTGTCGAAGCATCATTCTTATTTCCCATATGCTCCCACTGCATAGAAAATGTTTCTCCATCCCAGGTATATGCACGCAGCACGGCTTTAGCATAGTATCCGCGGCAGGCAATAAAACTCGGATGAACTCCGTCAAGGTAAGCAACTCCTGCAAGAAAACGTTCTGCACGATTATATTTTGAATCGCCCCATTCACCGCTTGTTCCAAGCGGAATTGCCGCAGTAGTCGCAAGCGCTCTGCCTGTTTCACCGTCAAATACCGTATAGTATTCCGGACCCAGATTTTTTCCTTTTGAACCTCCGGAGGTTCCGACATATGATTTTTCATTATCTACATTTCGTATTTCCTCGGTATCTCCGACCAAGGAAACATAATTGTTTTCTCCGTCTTTTGAACCGGGTGCAGTCTGGCAGATAATCTCAGAGCAGCCGTCACCGTCAAAATCATATACCATAAACTGTGTATAATGAGCGCCTGCCGTCACATTTGGTCCCAAATCAATTCTCCACATCTTGCCGCCGTTATCCGGGCGAAGCTCATAACCATCCAGATATACTCGTCCCGTATAATCCGCACCGGCACTGTCCTTTGAATCCGTAGGGTCCCACTTTAAAACAAGCTCATATTCACCGTCACCGTCAAGGTCACCGATCGAACCGTCATTTGCTCCTCCCTCATGCGATTTATCAACAGTATAATAATAGGAAGTTTTTCCGTCCCCCATACGAGCTACCGGATCCGGTCTCTCAATCGGAATGTCCACATATGTAAATGAATTAATATGACTGTTACCGTTTGTTACCTCGCTGCCCTTTGCCGTATAGTTGTCAGTCGGAGTCACCGCAGTTTCATTACTGATACTATCTCCGTTTTTTACTACAATATATTGACTTGTTTTTGTACCTGATTCATCAAAATAGTTCGTCGCATCATGTTCGCCTGTGGTTTTAATTAATTTGCCGTCACGATAGATGTCAAATTTCTGATTTTCAAGATTCTCCGTACCCAAAAGCCTCCAGCTTAAATATACGCCATTTTTAAACCACGCATGATTATCAGCCGTAACATATGCTGCTATCAAACCACGGTCAAGCTCCTCCATTTGACGTGCAGTGGTCTGATATTGCGGAGTCTTTTCTGCCGCTTCCGCAGTTATTACAACCCCTGCCGCCGTTGAAGAAGCTATCGCAGTACTGAGCACAGCACTGATTATTTTTCCCTTCATAAACTCTCTCTCCTTTAAATATAAGTATATATTTATATTTTACCGCAAAATTGTTATTTAAACAAGCAACAAATCTCACAATTTTTTTTGTTTTATTTGGTTAATTTGTACAAGAGCCTTAAAATACCTCTCCCATAAAATATACCACTGCCAACGGCAGCAAAACACTGACAAAAATTATCGCTATAATCAATAAAAGCAGTTTTTTCACAGTATCACCCCTCTATATTTTATGATAGAGTCCGTATAAAAAATAACCCTCCCCGAAGGGAAGGCTAAAAATTTATTTTTTGCTTTTCGAATGAAAGAATAAAGATACAAGAAAGCCGAACACAATTGCAGCCGTTATACCGGCTGCCGCAGCTGTCAGACCTCCTGTAAAAATACCAAGCCAGCCTTTCTCTTCAACTGCCTTTTCAACTCCCTTGCACAGATTATACCCAAATCCGGTCAGCGGCACAGTTGCACCCGCGCCGCCTATTTTTATCAGCCAATCATAGACTCCAATCAAACGCAGAAATACTCCGGCAACAACAAAGCTTACTAAAATTCTTGCCGGAGTCAGCTTTGTTTTATCTATCAATACCTGTCCTGCCACGCAAATTAATCCTCCGACAATAAATGCCATTAAATAATCCATACCTTACCTCTCAATTACAACCGCATGAGCTATTGCCGGAATACTCTCACCCTGCTGAATTGTCATCGTATTCATCAGTGCGCCGGTCGCCATAACAAGAATTCTGTCATATACGCCTTTGTTCATTTCCTTAAGAATATGACCGCACAGCACGCTTGCACAGCAGCCGCAGCCGCTGCCCCCTGCATGGACGTCCTGCGCCTCAATATCAAATATCATCTTGCCGCAGTCATTATGAAGCTCGGCTATATCATAGCCCTCTCCCTTCATTAGCTCAACAAGTATATCCGAGCCTATTACGCCCAGATCGCCGGTTAAAATCAGATCGTAATCCTCCGGTCTTGCTCCGGTATCATTAAAGTGCACTTTAAGCGTGTCAATAGCCGCCGGCGCCATCGCCGCGCCCATGTTTGATATATCTGTGATTCCTTTATCAATAATTTTTCCTGTAGTAACCTGTGTTACCCTCGGTCCGGCGCCGTCCCCGGCAAGTATACAGCAGCCCGCACCGGTTACAGTCCATTGTGCTGAAGGAGTGCGCTGACCTCCGTATTCAAGAGGATTCCTGAACTGCTTTTCCGAGCTGCAAAAATGGCTTGAGGTTGCACACGCAGCCTTTTCGGCATACCCCCCTCCCACCAGCATTGACGCAAGAGAAAGGCTCTCTGTCATCGTGGAGCAGGCTCCGTACAAGCCGAAAAACGGTATACCGATATTCCTCAGAGCGTAGTGGGCGCTCACACACTGATTTATCAAATCACCGCCTAGAATATAATGAACATCCTCCGGCTGCTGCCCCGCCTTTTTCAAGGCATACATCACTGCCTGATGAAATATAGCAGCTTCGGAACGCTCCCATGACGGTTCGCCGCATGAATCATCCGACAGGCAGCAGTCAAAGCTATCGCGAAGCGGCCCCTGCGCTTCCTTCTGTCCGGCGATTGCTGCAGAGGATATTATTACCGGAGGGTTTTCAAATTCTATCGTCTGTTTTCCCTTTCTGTGGTTCATTTTGTCACGCTCCTTTTTTATTTTCTTCTTATTACTTCTTATTATTTCCCAATATTCTATCATTATTCCTATTGACAAATCATATATTTTACGATAAAATATATGGAATGGTATAAAAATTAAAAGGAGTCAGTTTCGTGAATAAATTTGACAATATAAAAGACATGATAGGCAATACTCCAATGCTCGAAATTATTTTTAAATACAAGGGCAGAGAGCAGCGCGTTTTTGCCAAGGCTGAATATTACAATTTAAGCGGCTCAATTAAGGACAGAATATCGTATTATATAATGAAAAAAGCCTATGAAACAGGTACTATACACCCCGGAGATACCGTTTGTGAGGCGACAAGCGGCAACACAGGCATCGCATTTTCCGCAATGGCCTCATATCTCGGACACAAGGCTGTTATTTTCATGCCGGACTGGATGAGTACCGAAAGGATTAACCTTATGAAAAGCTTCGGCGCAGAGGTCAGGCTTGTTTCCCGCGCAGAGGGCGGTTTCCTTGGCTCCATCGCCATGAGCGAGGAGCTTGCCAAACAAGGCGGCGTATTCCTTCCCGGGCAATTCTCAAACCCGGACAACATAACCGCTCATATAGGCAGCACCGGAAAGGAAGCCCTTGCTCAGCTTGAAAAGCTTGGAAGAACTCCTGACGGAGTGGTCGCAGGAGTTGGCACAGGCGGTACAATAATGGGACTTTCAAGAGCATTCAAGACCGTTAATCCAAGCTGTGTTGCATGTCCGCTTGAACCGCTTCAATCTCCCACCCTCTCAACAGGCTTCAAAACGGGCAGTCACAGAATTGCAGGCATAAGCGATGAGTTTATTCCGAGTATCTGCCGGCTTAATGAGCTTGACGATGTTGTTTCGGTTGATGACATAGATTCCGTTATCATGGCTCAAAAGCTCTCAAGTGAGCTTGGCATCGGCGTCGGTATTTCCTCCGGCGCAAATCTTATCGGCTCCGCAATGCTGCTTGACAGGCTCGGCGGAGACAGCACCGTGGTTACGGTTTTTGCGGATGACAACAAGAAATATCTTTCAACCGACTATTCAAAGGAATGGGAGCCTAAGGAGGATTATTTATCCTCTCAGATTGAGCTTATAGGAGCAAAAGCATACAAAATGTGCTGACAGAGGTTATAGATATGAATAAAACTACTTTAAATAATCGTTCAATGACTATCTGGAAAATATCAATCAGCATTGTACTGTTTTTTACCGCCGGACTTTTCATTGACCATGAACCGTTCAAAACCATGACCTATGGCTCTGCTCTTGCTCTTTTAAGCTATGACGTCATTATATCTCTCATTAAAACAATGACAAAAAGTCCTAAAACAGGCATGAAGCTTGTTAACGACGGACTTCTCTCAATTATATCGGCGGCAGGTCTGCTCATGATTGACAAAGCCTCCGGCGCAGTCGGAGTAATGCTGTTTTTCCGGATTTTAAAGCTTTTGCAGGAAAAAACCGGCGAAAAATGCCGCAAGCCGTTTTCTGCTCTTGCAAAGCTCTCTTCTGATCATGCAAATGTCAGGCGCGGTAATGAATTTGTGAGTGTTCCTCCCGAAAGCGTCAGTATCGGCGAAGTCATTGTTGTGAAATCCGGCGAACGAGTACCGCTTGACGGAATTATCGAAAACGGCAGCGGCTTTATGGACACACGCGCCTTTACCAACGAAAGCACACCGAGAGAGGTTTGTCCGGGCAGCGAGGTATTAAGCGGCTCAATAAATTCCGGCTCTCCGGTCTATATCAGAGTAACGCGCACTTATGAAAATTCCACAGCCCGGCACATCACGAAGCTTACAGAAGAAATTCCGTTTTCCGTTTCAAAGACGGAAAGCAGGTTGAAAGGTTTTTCAAAAATATATGTGCCTGCTGCGGCAGCTGCGGCGGCTTCAATGCTGATTATTCCGGTATTTGCAAAATACCTTAATTACAGCAAATGCATATACTATGCACTAATCTTTCTTGCCGTCATTTCTCCGTGCCGACTGATTGAAACAGTTTCGAACGGCTTCTGCGCGGCGGCGGGAAGATTTACAAAGGACGGCATACTTATCTCCGCCGCCGAATATATTGAAGCAATCGCAAAGACAAAAACCGCTGTATTCGGCAGAGCCGCGCTTATGACAGACAAAGAATATCCCGACAGTATAGTCGCGGTATCCGGATTTGCCGCACGAGGAATTAAAACCGTGTTGATTACAGAGGATAATGAAAGCGAGGCAAAAAAGACTGCCGAACACCTCGGCATAGATGAAACGCACTGCATACAAAACGACAAGCACAAGGAATACACGCTTTTTTCCATAAAGAAAAAACAGGGCGGAAGGTCCTGCATATACATCGGCGGTTCGGACGAAGCCGGACTTTTCGAAACAGTTGACGCCGGAATTGCTCTCGGAGAATACAATACTGCGGAGGCTTTGGAAAACGCTGACGCGGTGCTTATGACAAATGAACCGTCAAAGCTTTTGAAGGCTTATGATATTTCAAAAAAAGCATATAGGATAATAGCTCTGAACATAGCTCTGGCATTTGCCGCTAAGCTTGCGGTACTTGCCTCCGCAGTTTTTACGGGCATAGAAATATGGCCGTCGGTTATCCTTGATTCGGGCATTACTATACTTATTATGGGAAATACCCTGAGGATTCTGAAAAAATAAGGAGGTATCACCTTGAACTTAAAAACTATGCTGCCCTCGCTTTTGCTCTGCCTTACGGTTTCTGCCCCTGCTTATGCGGATGTACTCGGCACAGTCACGGGAGAATACTCCTCAAGCTTCGGCGCAGGTACACAGCTGTACAGCAAAACCTATCAGTCGGACAGCGTCGGAAATCAAACAGAATACTACGTTGAATATACCCCAAACTCAGACGCAGTGCCTGTGGTTGAGAACGGAGCCTCGGTATGGGGTACACGCACTATTTACCGCGCGGCATGGTATCTTGAAAATAACGGCTACCGCCCTCTTATAGGAATTAACGCGGATTTCTTTTCTTTTCAGACAGGAATCCCGATGGGAATATCAATCAGCGACGGAGAAATCCTTACAAAAACAGACGGCGAGCTTGACGCTGTAGGTTTCCGAGATGACGGCACGGCATTTATTGATAAGCTTGATATAAAAACCACGCTCCATACAGAGAACGGCGAGGCAAATGTGGAGTGTATCAACCGCTGGTACACAAAGGATTACACTCCCATCTGTCTTCTGACCGATAAATTTGCCAAAACAACACATACAAGCTCTCCTTGTCTTTTCCTGATATGTACGCCTGAAAACGGCAGTCTCTCAATCGGAAATGAACTGAAGCTTAGGATTGACGAAAAATTCACCTATGACGGTGATATAGACATTCCTGACGGCAAAATGATTTTAATGATTTCACTGACCGGTATTCCGGAGCTTTATTCACTTCTCGACAGCCTTACAATCGGTTCAAGTGTGAGCATAACTAACGAAACCTCCGGCTCCGGGGCATGGAGCGAGGCTAAGAATGTAATAGGCACCTCTGCCGGAAGGCTGCTTGTCAACGGACAACTCGGCAGCGGCTTTGAAGCCGGCAGCGCGCCGAGAACCGCTGTCGGAATTCGAGCAGACGGCACAATTGTTTTCTATGTGCTTGACGGAAGGCAGACAGGTCACAGCTACGGCGCAAGGCTTGAAACTCTTGCATTAAGAATGAAGGAGCTTGGCTGCGTTGACGCAATCAACCTTGACGGGGGCGGTTCGACCGCAATAGGCGGAGTCTATCCCGGAAGCACCGGCTTTGCAGTACTTAATTCCCCCTCTGACGGTTCGCCGCGTTCATGCGCGAATTATATCTTTTTAAGAGATTCGAGAAAGCCGACCGGGATACCGTATTCGATTCATTTTACAGATGATGAAAACAGGAATTATCTTGACGGCAGCAGCCTGAAGCTGTCATATACCGATATATACGATACAAACGGCTATCCTATGGATAATCTCGGCGGAGCAGAGTTCGGTGTTGAAAACACCGGGGGTGCAAAAACCACCGCAGACGCTGACGGAACGTATCATTTCAGCGGGAACGGCAAGTCAACCGTTATAATTACCCTCGGTGACGCCAAGCTTACCGGTTTCACCTACAATGTATATTCCGAGCCGGACGAAATTAAGCTTGTTAACGACAGCACCGGAAAGGTAATGGATGAAATATATCTTAATCCCGGAGAAAGCTACAGTGTTGATTTAGGAGCATATTCTTATGTAAACGGCGTGAAGCTTCACGCATATGACGCAGACTACGACTGGAGTATTGACGGAAATATAGGCTCGATTGACGAACACGGCATGTACACAGCAAAGACAGACGGTGATAAGGCTGGAAAAATTATTGTTGAAAAAAATGGGGTAAAGCAAGAGCTTAACGTATTCATATCCGACTACAGCCCGGAAAAGGAAGCCGGATTTGCCGATATAGAGCTGCACTGGGCAAAGCCCCAGATTTTACGGCTTGCGATGCGCGGAATCATAAACGGTATCGAGCTTGACGGAAAAATGTATTTTAAGCCGGACGACAATATGACAAGAGCCGAATTTGCGCAAATCATTGCAAAATACAAAGCTCTTTTGCAAAATCAGACCGAGGACATTCCGCCCTACACCGACTGGAATGATATTCCTCTGTGGGCACAGAATGCAGTCAAGGCTGTATACAAGAGCGGCATAATGAACGGACGCTCGGACGATAACGGCATAACCTACCGTTTTGACCCATACGCAAGCATTACAAGAGCCGAAGCAATGACTGTTCTGGGCAGACTTATTCCTGAGATGCCCGAAAAGACGCTTGATTTTGCAGATGCTGCCGACATTCCGCTGTGGGCAAGAGCAAGCATGGGACGATTGTATTACCGCGGAATCATCCAAGGCTACAGCGATAACACGATTTTACCTTCAAATAATGTAAAGCGTGCCGAAGCTGTTACTATGCTTAATAACATGGAAAAATAATAAAAAAAACGAGGAGCCGTAAAAAATTTCGAAATAAGGCATATGGGGTGAAAAAATTTCTTCAGAACGTACGAAAATCAGTTTACAGCGGAGGATTCAGCTGTCGCTGTAAACCTTGCCCGACGGCGTATGCGGAATACTCCGAGGGTGATTTTCGTTCGCAGTTCAATGGCACAGACACAGAAAATCCGCTTTTACAAGCGGATTTTCTGCATGATTTATCTTTCATGTTGTTTTTCGACACTCTAAAACAAGTAAAATCAAGATTTTTTTGCCCTTGAACAGTCCGGGCATTTTTTGCACCCCCTGTTTTTACCCAAGCTTTTCCGCCTGTGCAAGCATATTTTCAATAAATATTCCATATCCCTTCATCGGGTCATTCACAAAAACATGAGTTACAGCGCCTACAAGCTTTCCCTCCTGAATTATAGGCGCACCGCTCATTCCTTTCACCACTCCGCCGGTGGCTTCCTTAAGCCTTTCATCGGTAACCTTGAAAACTATGCCTTTTGTATCATCGCTTCCCGGTTTCAGCTTCTGAAGCTCCACTGTATAGTATTCCACACCGCCGCCTGCCGCGTCCGTCATAATATACGCTTCGCCCTCATGCACCTCGATGTCGGGCGCAATCTTTACCGGGTTTCCGCGTACATATTCATCGCTGTTCATTTTTCCGTAAATTCCCGCGCTGCTGTTAAGCTCCACAACTCCAAGCTCCGGTCCGTTAAATACTGCGTCCAGCTCTCCGGGCGCGCCGCGTTCACTTTTCTTTACCGTTAAATCATTGCATTGTTGTATATTTCCTGATTTTACGGTTAAAATATTACCGGTGTCACTGTCACATATTCCGTGTCCCAACGCGGCATAGGTATTATTTTCCGGCTGATAATAGGTTATTGTTCCGATTCCCGCCGTACTGTCACGAACCCACATACCAAGCTTTAAAGCATTATCCGACGCTTCCGCCGGGTCTGCGGTTATACTCATGCTTTCACAGCCGCGCCTGACCTCAAGCCTTACGCTGTCCGGACTTTTGTTAATTTCTCCGGCAAGCTGTTCAACCGTGCTTAACGCGACGCCGTTTACGGAATAAATTATATCGCCTTTTTTTATTCCCGCATCTGCTGCCGGACTGACGCTTTTTCCATCTGCGCCGGTAATTTTTTCAACCCCGGCAACTGTCAAACCATCGGTATAAAGCTTGACTCCAACGCTCCGACCTGATGGTATTACATAAACATCATTATCTTCCGCATATGCGCACGTCTGAATCGCTGCTGCAATTAATATTGCTGTTGTTAAATTTTTCACCCTCTTGCCTCCTTTTTGCAATATTAATTTATCTCAGTAATCACTTTTTATCCTCGTATATTATTACCGCCGGCACAGCTATGCGTATTGGAAATTTTTGTTTTTATTATTATCCTTTGTTTTCAAAAAATAACACTTGACTAATTCCTCAAAAACGAATATAATATATAATAAGTAGTTTTTTAGTCATAATTCAGATTAATAACACTTTCACTTTATGGAGGATTAAAATGAATAACATAAAACTTCATATGGGCATCGATGTCGGTTCAACTACCGTAAAAATCGTTGTCATTGATGATACTAAGAAAATTTTATACAGTGAATACAGAAGACATTTCTCGGATATTAAATCAACAGTTACCGGTCTTTTAGACGAGGTTCGCCCCGTTGTCGGCAAAGAGCCGTTTACCGTTGTAATAACCGGTTCGGGAGGTCTTTTGCTTGCAAATATGCTTGATTTGCCGTTTGTGCAGGAGGTTATCGCAAATAAAACCGCAATCATGGAATTTCTTCCTGATACGGACGTTGTTATTGAGCTTGGCGGTGAAGATGCAAAAATTCTTTACCTCTCCGGAGGTCTTGAGCAAAGAATGAACGGCACCTGTGCCGGAGGTACGGGTTCATTTATCGACCAAATGTCTATTCTTCTGAAAACCGACGCGGACGGTCTGAATAAACTTGCCGAAAAACATAAGATAATTTATCCTATCGCCGCGCGCTGCGGAGTTTTTGCAAAATCAGACGTTCAGCCGCTCCTGAATGAAGGTGCGGCAAAGGAGGATGTAGCCGCTTCAATACTTCAGGCAGTTGTTACGCAGACCATTTCCGGTCTTGCACAGGGACGTCCCATTAAGGGAAATATTGTTTTTCTCGGCGGTCCGCTCCACTTCCTTCCTCAGCTGCGCCGTCAGTTTGAGGAAACACTGAAGGATAACGCAAAATCCTTTACTATACCGGACAATGCTCAGATATTTGTTGCTCTCGGCGCAGCGATGATGTACGGGGAAAAAACCGCCTCTATTGACGAGCTTGCAGATAAACTGTCAAGCTCAAAGGGAGTTACTGCGGAAATAACCCGTATGCGCGAGCTTTTTAAGGATGACGAGGAAAGACGCGAATTTGACGAGCGTCACGGCAAGGAGGTTGCTGTCCGCTCTGATATAAAAAATGTTCACGGTCCTGTATTTCTCGGACTCGATGTAGGCTCTACAACAATAAAAGCTGTGCTTACAAATGAAGATGATGAAATTGTATACAGCTTCTACGGTAAAAATGAGGGTTCTCCTATAACAAGGGGTATTAACATACTCCGCGATTTATATTCGCAGCTGCCGAAAGACGCGTTTATTGCAAACGCCTGTACAACAGGCTACGGCGAACTTTTGCTTAAAACCGCTTTCCGTATAAGCGAGGGCGAAATAGAAACAATTGCCCATTACAAAGCAGCAAATCATTTTTTACCCGGCGTTGACTTCATTATCGACATCGGCGGACAGGATATGAAATGTATGAAGATAAAGAACGGAGTTATCGACTCAATCATGCTTAACGAGGCATGCTCGTCCGGCTGCGGCTCCTTTATACAAACCTTTGCCGAGGGGCTTGGTCTTGATACAATAGAATTCTCACAGGAGGCATTAAAGGCTCAAAATCCTGTTGATTTGGGAACACGCTGCACGGTATTCATGAATTCAAGAGTCAAGCAGGCTCAGAAGGAAGGCGCAACAGTCGGTGACATAAGCGCCGGGCTATCATATTCTGTCGTTAGAAATGCATTATATAAGGTTATCAAGCTGCGTGACCCGGCATTGATGGGCGAAAATGTTGTTGTTCAGGGCGGAACCTTCAACAATAACGCAATTCTCCGATGCTTCGAGCTGCTTACTGGCAAAAATGTTGTCCGCCCCGATATTGCGGGACTTATGGGCGCATTCGGCTCTGCGCTGATTGCAAAGGATCGCTGGAACGGCGAACAGTGTGATATATTAAAGGCTGACGAGCTTGATGAGTTTACCTTTAATTCATCTCTCACACGCTGTCAGAAGTGCAATAACCATTGCCAGCTGACCGTTACAACCTTTGGTGACGGAAGCAGCTTTGTAAGCGGAAACCGCTGTGAGCGCGGCGCCGGTATTGAGAAAACCTCCGAAAAGCTCCCGAACCTATATGACTACAAATACAAGAGAGCGTTTACATATCCGGTGCTCAAGGAGTCGGACGCAAAGCATGGAGTTATCGGCTTGCCGAGAGTTCTTAATATGTACGAAAATTATCCGCTGTGGGCGGCATTCTTCACTGAGCTTGGCTTTGCAGTGCGTTTAAGCGGACGAAGCACTCATGACTTGTATGAAAAGGGCATAGAATCAATTCCGTCCGAAAGTGCCTGCTACCCGGCAAAGCTTGTACACGGTCATATTCAGGATCTAATCGATAAGGGAATTACACAAATTTTCTATCCGTGTATCCCCTATGAGCAGATTGAGTATTCGGACGCCGGCAATCATTTCAACTGCCCTATGGTGACTTCATATCCTGAGGTTATCCACAATAATATGGACGCGGTAAGAGCTCCGGGAATGAAATTCCTTTACCCGTTCATCAACCTTGCCGATAAGCCTTCCTTTAAACGACAGATGTTCAAGGCTCTTAAGGATTACGGCTTTACCAAGAGCGAAATCGATGCGGCAGCCGACAAGGGCTTTGAGTCAATGCAGAGCTATAAGCATGATATTCGCCAAAAGGGTGAGGAAACTCTCAAATGGCTTGAGGATAACGACAGGCGCGGAATCGTGCTTGCAGGCAGACCGTACCATATTGACCCTGAAATTAATCACGGTATACCGGATATGATTAATTCTCTGGGGTTCGCGGTTCTTACCGAGGACAGTGTTGCGCATCTTGGTCACTTACAGCGTGATATACGTGTTGTTGACCAATGGGCATACCACACAAGACTTTACGAATCCGCCGCGGAGGTAATTAAGAACAAGCACTTGGAATTAATCCAGCTTAATAGCTTTGGCTGTGGACTTGATGCTGTAACTACGGATCAGGTTCAGGAAATCCTACAGGCTTATGAGAAGATATATACAACATTAAAGATTGACGAGGTTTCCAATCTCGGTACTGCGAGAATACGAGTTCGCTCATTAAGAGCCGCTGTGCGTGAGCGTGACGCAAGTCACTTCGTACCCCACAAGCTTGAGGACTATACAATAAACCGTGTACGCTTCACTGAAAATGACCGTAAAAAGCATACAATTATTTTTCCTCAGATGTCTCCTACACACTTTGGTATGTTTGAGGCTGTATTAAGGGCGAACGGCTACAATGCCCTCGTACTTGAACATGCGACGCCGGAGGATGTTGAAGCAGGATTAAAGAGCGTAAACAATGACGCATGCTACCCGTCAATCATGGTTACAGGTCAGCTTGTGAACGCGTTTATAAGCGGACGCTGCGACCCGAACAATACCTCGGTTATGATTACGCAGACAGGCGGCGGCTGCCGTGCGACAAACTACATAGCCTTCTTAAGAAAAGCATTGCTTGAAGCCGGCTATCCTCAGGTTCCGGTTATTTCTCTTAACGTATCCGGTCTTGAGGGAAATCCCGGCTTTAAAATCACACCGCGTCTGGTTGACGGACTTCTTAAGGCTTGTACATGGGGAGATTTGCTGATGACGCTGTCGCAGAGAGTGCGTCCATACGAGATTAACAAGGGTGAAACCAATTCTGTGTATAACAAGTGGCTTGACAACCTTTACAATGCTATTATAAACAACGATAAAAAGAAGCTTAAGCTAAAGAGAGTGATAGAGGACATAATCGCGGACTTTGACGCAATTCCTATTGATGAAACCATTAAAAAGCCGCGTGTCGGAGTTGTAGGTGAAATTCTCGTTAAATTCCACCCGGATGCTAACAACAATATTGTTGACGTTATCGAGAAGGAGGGCGGCGAAGCCGTTATGCCGGGACTGGCAGACTTTATGCTCTACTGCTTATACAACAACAACTTCAAGCGCGATAACCTTGGAATGAAGGCGTCAACGGCAAGATTATGCAACCTTGCCATTTGGGGAATTGAAAGCTATAGAAAGCATGCCGAAAAGCTTATGAAGGCAAATCCGAAGTTTGCATTCCGCGCTCCCGGACACATCAGTGAAATTGCGGAAGGAGCAAAGGACGTTCTCCAGCTCGGACACTGCACGGGCGAAGGCTGGTTCCTGACAGGCGAAATGATTGAGCTTATCACCTCGGGAGTACCGAATATTGTATGTGTTCAGCCGTTTGCTTGTTTGCCGAACCACGTTACCGGCAAGGGTATGATTAAGGAACTGCGCCGTCAGTACCCCGAATCGAATATCGTAGCGGTTGACTATGACCCCGGAGCCTCGGAGGTAAATCAGCTTAACAGAATTAAGCTGATGATGGCAGTTGCATTTGAAAATCTTAATAGGAATGAAGAATTTGACAAAATTGTTCCTGAAAATAAAACTGAAGAATTTAAATTAAAGGAAAAAATAAACAAGTAAAAAATACCTGTAAAATCCTAAAAGGATTTTACAGGTATTTTTTTATTTTGTTAAGGAAGCACTGATTAAATATAGTACGCAGTGAACACAGTCAGATTTTTCG
>JAUNPN010000198.1 GCA_030536655.1 bacterium
CAAGTTCAATGCGTGCTAAGCCGTTAGGCGTTAATTAATCAGTGGTTCCTTAAGGTAAGAGTTATCGAGTAAGCATTTCAAGAATAATTACGGCAGCTTCAGCATAACGTCCGCATAAAATTCTCCGGCAGTGTGGCTGAAACGTGCTGTTCCGTGATATTTTTCGGCGATCATTTCAACGGAATGTATACCGATACCGCTGCCGGAACGCTTTGTGGATAGATAACTCGATCCCTTCATTTTGGTGCCGCCGTCAAAGCTGTTGGTGGAAACTATGTACAGATTCACATCGTTGCGGACAGTGACTGACATATAATGGAAACGTTTGCTTTTGTCTGTGAGAGTCATGCAGCCCGAAACCGCATTTTCTATCAGGTTGCCAAGCAGGCTGCATAGATCAGGCTCGGCTATTGTCAGAGTATTCGGCAGGCTGACGGTCCATTTTACTGCAATACCGCTTTGCTCGGCGGAATAAGCATAGTGGTTTAAAACCGCATTAACGGCATTGTTTTTACAATAGTTCACAAAATGCGGTATCGGCAAAGAATTTGCGTATTCATAAAGATATTCCTTTATGGATTCAAGATCACCGTTTTCCGCAAGCTGCTGAAGCGTGAAAACAGACTGGCGGAAATCATGCCGCTGCTTGCTTGTTTCCTCAATATACCGCTGCTGCAAACGGTACTGTCTTTCCTCCATCTCAAAAAACTGGATCTGTTCAGACAGATCGGCATTTTTTAAAATACCTGTAATAATATGATAAAAGGTAATATGCAGCATTATCGTCAGCGATAAAAGCACAAACAAAATCATTATATATAACGGAAAGCACCGTCCGACATAGAGCGTGGAATAGCTGTGCGGGATTATCGCGATATTTACCAGCAGCAGAATAAACGAAACGGCGAGAATGGACCGCCATACGCGCAGAATATACACCCTGTCGATTAAGCTGCTCCCCCATCTGCGCAGCGGATAAGCAAATGCCAGCGCCATTGCGGAGGTAAGGACAAGCTGAAACAGAGCTGCCTCCCAGCTGAAATCCAGGTAATTGCCGGACGGATGCAGCCATGCGTCAAAGGTATAAGCAAAGTTTGCAGGAAATGCTGTCAGTCCGCAAGTAAATATGAATACGGTAAGACTTTGTATAATATCAGTTTTTACCGTTGCCTGAAAGCACATAAAAAATGCGGTCAGAGCAATAAATATGATCGTGTTTGCGTTGACTGAAAATACACTCCTCAGCAATGCGGCGGAAGGTACAAACAGGCAGCATGCTGCGGCAATGAGCAGAAATATTTTTATGCCGGAATATCGGAGTTGATTTTTCATCGGCATATAGCATATAACGGCAGCCGGAATGACTACCAAAAACTGTATCATATCAAGAAGAATTTCACGCAAATTCATTAGTGTCCGCTCCTTTGTCCGCTGCGTATCTGTTCAAAGGTGTAATTATACCATCTTTCTTCGATCTGTAAACGGTTTCTCACCTTAACGGGCAGTACCAGATCATTTTTCAGAATACATGTATTTTTTTCAAATGAAACTACAAAATCCATATTCACCGTAATCCCCTTATTTATCTGTAAAAAACGGCGGTCATTTTCAAGCATTTCGCTGAATTCGGAAAATCTCATACGTGTTTTATAAACATGTCCCGAAATATCCGTAACATTAAGATAATGATCAGCGGATACGACCGCAGTTATCTCCGAATGAAGCAGACGGACAGTCTGACGGTTACAGGTGAATTCCGCATACAGTGATTTCTCCGGCAGCACGCTCAGCGCGTCACTCATCACCCGCAATATACGTTCCTCCGTCACAGGCTTCTGTATATATTCAAAGGCATGGCAGGAAAACGCATCGGGCATATGCTCCATACTCGAAGTAAAGAATATCAGCAGACACCGGCTGTCTTTTTCGCGTACCGCCCGCGCTGTTTCGACTCCCGTCATGCCGTTCATATAAATATCCATAAATATTATGTCAAAGCTGCCGCTCTCAAAAATGCCCAAAAATTCCTCGCCGCTTCCAAAGCAGAAAATATCGAACTCTATGCCGTTTTTTGATCCGAACCCGCGCAGCAGCTCCGCCGCCGTTTCTGTTTCCGCACACACATCGTCTACAATTGCGATTTTCAAGCAATTCACCCCCATGACAAATAGTATAACATAAAATCGGCAGCAGAGCAATACTTTATTATTGTATTTTTTATGTTGAATTTTGCATTTGACGTTTGCGACAGAAATTTGACGTTCACGACAATTGGGTTGTTTCTTTATTCGTTTTATAGTAAAATATAAAACAGAAATTTTACATTATTGAGGAGGTCAGAAGAAAATGATCAAATATGAAAAGGATTTAAGAGATTTGTTAGTCCGAACGATTGGAAAAGCTGCGGCTTTTGCCATATCTGCGGCAATGCTGGCGCCGCTTATACCGTTTGGAACAGTGGCTTCGGCAGCTGAAACGTCCGTTCCGCAGGGCAGCGGTACAGTGGAAGAACCGTATCAGATAGGTACGGCGGAGGAGCTTTATTGGTTTGCGGGACTGGTAAACGGCACTATTAGCGGAACAGAGCGTAACACAGCGGCGAACGCGGTTCTGACGGCTGATATTACGGTAAATGAAAATGTACTTACCGCAGATTATGAGCTGAACGGAGACGGTTCCGGGTTTGAAAAATGGACTCCGATAGCTTTTTACGCCACGACCGCCACGAATACATATCCATATACGGGTACGTTTGACGGTAATAACCATACAATAAGTGGTTTGTATTGTGTTTCCGGCGGTTCTAACTTCGGTAAAGGATTGTTCGGTGGCTCGGAGGGTGTAATAAAGAATGTAAACGTTGTCGATTCATATTTTAATTGCAGAATGAATAACACAGGAGCAATATGCGGCAATAATAGAGGCACGGTTTCCGGCTGCAGCAGCAGAGCTTATGTGACAGGCACCGGAAGCAATGTAGGAGGAATATGCGGATATAATGGGAACCTAATAACCGGCTGCATCAGCAATTCTCTTGTTTGCGGATCCTCCACATGGGTTGGAGGGATATGCGGCAATCAAGGGATTGAAGGCTCAGTTATAAATAATAGCGTGAACAACGGCAATGTACGAGCAACAGACATTTATACCGGCGGAATATGCGGAGCTTTATATTCGTCAAACACATCTATCAGCAACTGTGTGAATAACGGCGATGTGTATAGCAAGGGCAACCATGTCGGCGGAATATGCGGAATTTTAAAGGTGTCAAACACATCTATCAGCAACTGTGTGAACAACGGCGATGTGTATAGCAAGGGCAACTATGTCGGCGGAATATGTGGATATCAGGAATCTGCATCAACTGATCCGACTATATATAATTGTGCAAACAAAGGTACTGTTAGCTCCGACGGCAGTTATATCGGCGGAATATGCGGAATTTTTAGAAAAATATATAACTGCTACAATTGCGGGGGTGTGAGTTCAACAAAAACGGGAACACTGTATATAGGGAACATAGGCGGAATGACTACAGATTTAGATAGTACAAAGTTTGAGCCACCATCAATAAAAAATTGTTACTATGACAGCACTGTCTGCAAAGAGTCAGCTGTTGACACACACGCAAGAAAATACGTATCAAATACTTCGGGATACAGCACCGAAGAATTTAAAACAGGTAAGGTAGCATATCTGCTGAACGAAAACTCAAGCGAGGGCGTGTGGAAGCAGACGATCGGCAGCGATACATATCCGAATTTCACAGGCTTGACCGTCTATTGTGACAGCACAGCAAGCCCGCAGTATTATAATATGAAAGAATATACAAATACGGTGGTAAAAAAGATTACTTCCAATATGACAAAAGACGGCTCACAAGCTACGGCGGTATTGTCGGAAATTAATCTGAACAGAAAAACGGTGCAGAAAGTAAGCTGGAAATACAATGCCTACAGTGCAGAATATGACAAAACAGATATTAGCGGACAAGGCACCGTATATTTCGGAATAGTTATTCCCGAGCTGCTTGAAGCAGAGGAAAACAGCACAATCGATGACTTAAAGGTAACAATAGAATAAGGAGGACATGAATCATGAAAAAAAATTATATCAGCCCTGAAATGACAGTACGAACATTCTCCAACGTTATTGATACGGCAAACAATAATTTGCAGGGAACCTCGGCAGTGGTGCAGGCAAGGGAGTATCTGTTGACCGTAGAAAGACCGGTAATTCAAGAAGTATTGGTAATGGAGAAATAAAAAAGAGAACAGTAATGTTTGTAAACATGGTTTAAGGAAGCACTGATTAAATATAGTACGCAGTGAACACAGTCAGATTTTTCG
>JAUNPN010000033.1 GCA_030536655.1 bacterium
TGCAAGTTCAATGCGTGCTAAGCCGTTAGGCGTTAATTAATCAGCGGTTCCTTAAATCGAACAATGCTGAAACGGAACACTTATTAAGAATGCAATATATGCGGAAAAGCCGCGGGAGCTTCCTGCGATACGGATAGGTTCTTAAAATGTGAACGGTTATAAATTATAACCCAAAAAACAGGTATAATTTTGTACAAAATTTTTTCTCAAAAACTATGGAAATTTACATGGATTTGATATATAATAATAAGATAGAATGGTAGTTTGTGTTTTCGGGAGCGGTTACCCTCGGAGTACAGGCTGATTTAAAGGAGGGATTATGATAAATGAATGAAATTTTAAGACTTCTTGATATAGAAAAGGGCAAGATTGACCGAGCCAAAATCGCAGCTATGCTGCGCATCGACGAAAGCGAGGTAGACGCTAAATTAGCAGAGCTTGAACGCAACAATGTTATCGTGGGTTACAGAACAATTGTAAATTGGGCAAAAACCGACAGAGAAGTTGTGACAGCCTTGATTGAGCTTAAGGTTACTCCGCAGCGCGGTGAGGGCTTTGACAAGATTGCCGAAAGAATTTATAAGTACCCTCAGGTAACATCGTTGTATCTTATGTCAGGCGCGTATGACCTTGCCATTACGATTGAGGGCAAGACCATGCAGGAGGTGGCGCTCTTTGTCGCACAGAAAATTGCGCCGATGAATTCGATTATTTCTACCGCAACTCATTTTGTGCTTAAGAAATATAAAGAGGAAGGAATTGTATTCGAGGACAACGAAAAGGATACAAGACAGGTGATTACATTATGATTGACTTGGATAAGCTGGTTTCTCCTGTCGTAGACGGACTGGCTCCGTCCGGCATCAGAAAGTTTTTTGATATAGTGGCAGTTATGGAGGACGCGATTTCGCTCGGAGTCGGTGAGCCGGATTTTGCAACCCCGTGGACAATCCGCGAGGCAGGAATCTATTCCTTGGAAAAGGGGCAGACCTATTACACCGCAAATGCGGGACTTATGCAGCTGCGCGAGGAAATCTGCGATTATACATTAAAAAAATACGGTGTTGAATACAGCCCGAAGGACGAGGTTCTTGTAACGGTCGGCGGCTCCGAGGCAATTGACGCTATGATAAGAAGCGTTGTTTCGCCGGGGGATGAGGTGCTTATTGTAGAACCGAGCTTTGTATGCTATAAGCCGCTTACGCTTATGGCGGGCGGAGTGCCGATTGCCATTGAAACAAAGGAGGAGGACAGCTTCCGGCTGCTTCCCGAACAGCTTAAGGAAAAAATTACGGATAAGACGAAGCTTCTTATTCTTCCTTATCCAAACAACCCGACAGGCGGCGTTATGTCAAGAGAGGATCTGGAGGCTATTGCCGGGGTGCTTAGAGATACAAACGTTCTTGTTTTATCCGATGAGATTTACGGAGAGCTTCGCTACGGCGAGGAAAGGCATACTCCGTTCTCGGCTATTGAGGGTATGCAGGAGAGAACGGTTGTTGTCAACGGTTTTTCAAAAACCTTTGCAATGACAGGCTGGCGTCTTGGCTACGCTCTCGGTCCAAAGAGAATAATAAAGCTTATGACAAAGGTGCATCAGTTTGGAATTATGTCGGCTCCGACAACCGCGCAGTATGCTGCTATAGAAGCGTTAAAGAACTGCGACCAGGACGTCGAGGACATGAGGAACGAGTACAACTACAGAAGAAGGTATATTGTTGACGGCTTCCGTGCGATGGGACTTTCATGCTTTGAGCCTTTGGGTGCATTTTATGTGTTTCCATGTATCAAGAGTACCGGCATGACCTCAGAAGAATTCTGCAACAGGCTGCTGCAGGAGGAAAAGGTGGCTGTTGTTCCGGGAAATGCTTTCGGAGAAAGCGGAGAGGGCTTTATAAGATGCTCATACGCGTATTCGATAGATAATATTAAAGAAGCGCTTACAAGAATAGAGAGATTTGTGGCAAGACACAAAAAGTAAAACAAGGGAGAATAGTAATGAATACAAAGTATATTTTTGTAACAGGCGGAGTTGTTTCGGGCTTGGGTAAGGGTATAACTGCCGCATCGCTGGGCAGACTGCTTAAGGCAAGAGGCTATAAGGTGACAATGCAGAAGTTTGATCCTTATATCAATATTGATCCGGGTACGCTTAGCCCGTATCAGCACGGTGAGGTATTTGTAACCGACGACGGTGCGGAAACAGACCTTGATCTCGGTCATTACGAGAGATTTATCGATGAAAATCTCAGCATAAATTCCAATGTTACAACAGGCAAGATTTATAATTCCGTAATAAAGAAGGAACGCCGCGGCGATTATGAGGGAAAAACGGTTCAGGTAATACCTCATATAACAAACGAGATTAAGGACAGGGTTTATCGTGTTGCAAGGCACCAGAAAACAGATATAGTAATCACGGAAATCGGCGGAACAGTGGGAGACATTGAGTCGACGCCGTTCCTTGAGGCAATACGTCAGGTATCTGCCGAGGTTGGAAAGGAAAACTGTATATACATACATCTTACGTTGGTTCCGTACTTAAGAAGCTCCGGAGAGCAGAAAACAAAGCCGACACAGCACAGTGTAAAGGAGCTGCTCAGCCTTGGAATTCAGCCGGATGTTATCGTTTTAAGAACGGAGCTTCGTCTTGAGGACGGTGTGACTGATAAGATTGCATCATTCTGTAATGTATCGCCGGACAGCGTTGTTGAAAATATAGACCTTGCAACCTTGTATGAGGTTCCGCTTGAGCTTGAAAAGCAGGGACTTGCAAAGGTAGTATGCCGCAAGCTCGGTCTGGAGGACAGAGAACCGGATATAGCGGACTGGACAAGAATGGTGAATGTTGTAAAGGATCTTATGAAGGGTGGAGATGAGGTAACAATCGGTCTTGTCGGCAAATATGTGTCGCTTCATGACGCTTATATTTCAATCGTAGAGTCGTTAAAGCACGGAGGTATTGAAAACTACTGCAATGTAAATATCAAGTGGATAGACTCGGAGGAGGTTACGAAGGAAAATGTCGGAGAGCTGCTTGAAGGCTGCAACGGTATTTTAGTGCCGGGAGGCTTTGGCGAAAGAGGCGTTGAGGGCAAGATTACCGCGGCGCAGTACGCGAGGGAGAATAATATTCCGTATTTCGGAATATGCCTTGGTATGCAGGTTGCGGTTATTGAGTATGCAAGAAATGTACTCGGCTACACAGACGCTCATTCGAGCGAGCTTAACCCTGAAACAACACACCCGGTAATCGACCTTATGCCGGAGCAGAAGGATGTTGAAAATCTTGGCGGCACAATGCGGCTTGGACTGTACCCGTGCAAGATTACACCCGGCTCGCGTGCTCAGGAGGTTTACAACAGTGATTTGATTTACGAGAGACACAGACATAGATATGAGTATAACAATTATTATAGAAAAGAGCTTACCGAGGCAGGACTGAGCATAAGCGGACAGTCGCCGGATGACAAGCTTGTTGAAATGGTAGAGGTACCTGCAAACGATTGGTATATCGGTGTTCAGTTCCACCCGGAATTCAAGTCACGACCGAATCATGCGCACCCGCTTTTCAAGAGCTTCATAGGAGCGGCTCTTTTAAAGAAGAAGGGTGAGTAATTTTGAAAATATACTGGAAATATATTAAGCCGTATCTCCCGTACTTTATTCTGGGACCTCTGCTGATGCTGTCGGAGGTCGCAGGTGAAATTGTTCTTCCGAAGCTTATGGGTACAATGATTGACTACGGTATCGGTGCGGAAAGCGCAGGCTTGGGAACGAGCTATATTATCTCGCGGGCATTGATAATGTTCGGCTGTATAGCGCTGATGATAATAGGAGGAATTGGCGGACACTTTTTTTCAATCCGCGCTTCTGTGTATTTCAGCGCCGATTTGAGAAAAGGTGTGTTCGAGAAGGTTCAGTCATTCTCTTTTAAGAATATAGACAATTTCTCGACAGGCTCGCTTGTAACAAGACTGACAAATGATATTACCCAGATGCAGAATATGGTGAGAATGCTGCTTATCATGGCTATGCGTTCACCGGGTATGCTTGTCGGAGGTATTATAATGGCGTGCAGGATTAATCCGGAGCTTGCCGGAGTGCTTGCCGTGGTTATCCCTCTGCTTGCAATAGCGATTGTGCTGCTGTTGAAAACCGCGTTCCCGCGCTTTGGAGTTATGCAGCAAAAGCTTGACTCTCTTAATTCGGGAATACAGGAAAATATTACAAATGTAAGGGTTATAAAATCATTTGTAAGACAGGATTTTGAAACTAAGAAGTTTACCGATGCAAATGATGACCTTATGAATTCGACCTTAAGGGCTTTGAAAATAGTTATCACTACAATGCCGGTTATGACGCTTGCTATGAATGTTACAACGCTTGCAGTCGTATGGCTCGGAGGTAATTTTGTTGTTGAAGGCTCAATGGGCGTCGGCGATTTGACTGCGTTTATAACATACATAACTCAGATACTTATGTCGCTGATGATGGTATCTATGCTTTTCATGCAGCTTTCGAGAGCGCTTGCATCATCATCAAGAATCAAGGAGGTATTGAATACATCTCCGGATTTGACGGATGACAGGGCAAGTGAAAAGGACAGAAAGGTAACTGAGGGAAAAGTAGAGTTCAGAAACGTATATTTTAAATATTACGACAAAAACGGCGATAACATTTTAGAGAATATTTCCTTTACTGCCGAGCCGGGCAGGACGGTAGGAATTATCGGTACCACGGGCTCCGGAAAGTCATCGCTCGTGCAGCTTATTCCTCGTTTTTATGATGTTACGAAGGGAAGCGTGCTTGTTGACGGAGTGGACGTAAGGGAATACAGCTTGAAGCACCTGCGTGACGGAGTCGGAATGGTTCTGCAGAAGAACGTATTGTTCAGCGGAAGCATTGAGGACAATCTCCGCTGGGGCGATGAGAACGCTACAATGGAGGAAATCCGCGCTGCCGCAGAGGCTGCTCAGGCAGACGGCTTTGTAACGAGCTTTACGGATGGCTACGATATGGAGCTTGGACAGGGCGGAGTAAACGTATCCGGAGGACAGAAACAGCGTCTTTGTATAGCGCGGGCGCTGCTGAAAAAGCCGAAAATCCTTATTCTTGACGACTCGACAAGCGCGGTTGATACCGCTACCGAGGCTAAGATAAGAGAAGCCTTTGCAACAAGCCTTAAGGACTCGACAAAAATTATAATCGCGCAGAGAATTACCTCGGTTATTGACGCAGATGAAATAATAGTGCTTGAGGAAGGCAGAATTGCGGGTATCGGCACGCATGACGAGCTTATGAAGAGCTGTGAGGAATATCGTGACATCTACTATTCGCAGGTAGATAAAGAAAAGGAGGTGCAGTAAAATGCCTCCAATGGGACCCGGCCCCGGAAACAGGGCAGAACAGCGCGGCAGAGCAAAACAGAAGCCGAAGAACATGAAGGCTACTGCTAAAAGACTGCTGGCATATCTTGAAGAAGATAAGGGAAAGATAGGAACAGCGCTTGCGTGCGTATTAATAAGCGCAGCTGCAAACCTCGGAGCTTCATATCTGCTGCGTCCGATTGTAAACGGATTGACGGGAGAAGGGGACGCGGCGTCCAAGATTGCAAGGCTTGCATCAGGACTTATGCTTATGGCGGTTGTGTATTTATGCGGAGTGGCAGCTACCTATATCCAGTCGAGAAGCATGGTTGCAGTTTCTCAGGGCACGCTTAAAAGAATAAGAGAGAGCTTGTTTAAGAAGCTCCAGACCTTGCCGGTAAGGTATTTCGATACAAACCCGACAGGTGATATAATGAGCCGTTTTACCAATGACGTCGATATTATCGGTGAAATGCTTAATTCCACGCTTGTGCAGATTTTTTCCGGAACGATAACACTGGCGGGTACATTGGTTCTGATGCTTTATACAAACTGGGTATTGGCACTGGTAACAATTATACTCGCTCCGGTTATGGCGAAGGTCGGAACGACAATAGCGGGAAAATCAAGAAAATACTTTTCTCAGCAGCAGCAGGCTCTGGGCAAGGTGAACGGTTATATAGAAGAAACAGTAACGGGACAGAAGGTTGTCAAGGTATTTAACCATGAGGGCAAAATTATTGAGGATTTCAATGAACTCAATAAGGATCTGCGTACGGCGCAGGCAAAGGCTCAGTTTATCGGCGGCATTATGGGCCCGTGCATGAATGCGATGAGTCAGGTGAATTATACGCTGACAGCCTGTGTCGGAGCGGTTATATCCTTTATTTCAAGATGGGGCGGCGGAGTACCGTTCGCGTCACTGGATATAGGAGGGTTGACAGTATTTGTAAATTTCTCGCGCCAGTTTTCAAGACCGATTAACGAGCTTTCGCAGCAGCTTACGAATATTATGTCGGCGCTTGCCGGTGCGGAGCGCGTGTTTGACGTAATGGATCAGATACCGGAAAAAGACGAGGGAAAGAAGCTTGATTTGGAGAATATTCATGGTGACGTTGAAGTAAAAAATGTGACCTTCGGATATAATCCGGATAAGACAATATTGAAGAATGTTTCAATCTACGCTCACCCCGGTCAGAAGATTGCTCTTGTAGGTTCTACCGGCGCGGGTAAAACTACGATTACAAATCTTATCACAAGATTTTATAATTTGGATGAGGGACAGATTACGATTGACGGAGTGGACATAAAGGATATAAGTCTTGAATGTCTTAGAAGGAATATCGCGATGGTTCTTCAGGATACGCATCTGTTTACGGGAACTGTTATGGAAAATATCCGTTACGGCAGACCGGACGCAACTGATGCGGAGGTGCGTGAGGCGGCGATGACCTCATGTGCGCATATGTTTATAAAGAATATGCCTGACGGCTATGATACGGTGCTTCAGGGTGACGGAGCGAATCTCTCGCAGGGACAGCGTCAGCTTCTGAATATTGCGCGTGCCGCACTGTCAAAGGCGCCGATTCTTGTTCTCGACGAGGCGACAAGCTCGGTAGATACGAGAACGGAACGTTCGATTAATGAGGGAATGGACGCGCTTATGGAGAACAGAACGACCTTCGTAATCGCTCACAGACTTTCCACTATAAGGAATTCAGATGCTATCATGGTTCTGGAGCAGGGTGAAATCATAGAGCGCGGCTCGCATGAGGAGCTTCTTGCACTCAAGGGACGTTACTATGAGTTATATACCGGATTAAAGGAGATGGATTAAGTTTGGAAAAAGATAAGCGTCGCATCTTGCCACCCTCAGCGACTTGAAGTATAAACATACATCGTCGTCGCTTCTGACGGCAATCTGCTTGCTTCTCTTTTCCCAAACGGGCAAGGAGTAAAGATAAGCGTCACATTTTGCCGCCTTTCGGGGCTTGAAGTACATTGAGTACGACTGCGCCCCTCAAAGCGGCAACCTGCTTGCTTCTCTTTTCCCAAACGGGCAAGGAGTAAAGATAAGCACCGCATCTTGCCACCCTCAGCGACTTGAAGTATAAACATACGTCGACGTCGCTTCTGACGGCAATCTGCTTGCTTCTCTTTTCCCAAACGCATTGGTAAAAGGAATTCGGATTATAAACCTGAAAAGACATTTCAGGAATAATTCCGTGTATTAACGAGGAATTATCGGCATGAAAAGGAAAAATGCTATAATATCTGTATTATCAGTAATAACACTAATAATTTTATTACTTGCAAATTATTTTATTAGCTGCGGATTTAATATAAGAACAGATGTAGCTTTGCATGATTTTTCTGTATCAAAAGACGGAACAGAGATTACTCTTAATACAACCATTATGTCTTCTATGGGATATACAAGGGGTTTTAAAGATAATGGCGGTGAAGCAAAACCACATTATCTGACATTTTATTCAACATTTGGCGGAGTTAACAGTAAATTCGGTGCCAAAAGTGAACATACCTTAACATTAAGCAAAGATGACAGTGAGATATACTTTAATCGTGCGAATAATGAATATGAACTTGTCTTGCAAAAGGATAAAGAAACCGGCGAATGGGTAAGACCATAAAGCAAGAATTAACCTGCACGCTTCAATGGGGTTGAAGTGTGCAGGTATGGAAATTGATATAATAGGCTATGGAGCCGATATAAAAAATAACTTGAAAGGAGAATCGGTTTGAAAGTATACCAATTAATATACACTTCCGTGCAGCACAGCCTATCGGACCAGGAGCTTGGGCTTGAAAATCAGGCAGGTATGCGTGTATGGTCATGCTCGCAGGGAATAACGCAGAATGATATTGCCGAGGTAATAAAGTTCTCAACCTATCGCCTGCCGAAAAATAACGATGTTCCGTTCTCTGAGATAATAGGCGATCCGACAATCCCGGGTTCGTTCCCGAAGATTTTCAGAACGCTTCATCTTTCGGACGGACGCTATGCCGCGATACAGTCTGTATTCTCCGGCGTGGATCATCAGGGGCAGCCGCGGAACTTTTTTGCTCATGCCCTTATATTTGATGAATTTGACAGCGGCTTCATTCCGGAGCTTTACTGCGGTCATGAGGTGTATAAGACCTATCTGACGGCGGAGGAGGCGGAGCGGGAGCTTGTGTCATATCTTCCTGTACTGGAGGACTTGGAGCCGGAGCCGTCTGCGGAGCGTGAATTAAAGATTTTTATAGACCTTCACCGTACAGAAATGTCATATCTTTTAAATCAGGCATTTGTGATACTCGGTTCTGATACAATCACGCATATGTGTATTTCAACCGACAGCGAGTTCCAGACAAGGAGCTATTGTCTTGCTTTAAAGTACATGCTTCCGCGTGAACTGGAATACCACATGGGTGTGTCAACATATAACGTGTATATTCCGTCCGATAAACAGACGCAGGTCATCTTCAACGGCACAATAAGAGGCAAAAACAATATAACAAAGCAGGCAATTGAGAGCCGCACGAACTGTATATTTATAGATATGGAAAAGCTTGACCTTATGGATACGGAGCTTTCACCGCTGTTCGGATTTTCCGTTGAGGAATTAAGAAAGGAATATGAGAAATACAATTTCAAGAGCGCAAAGGAGCTGTCGGACTGGCTTGAAACACATCAGGATGAAACAAAGCCGGGTATGGGGGCGAAGCTGCTGAAGCTTAAGCATTCCGGCGGTGATGAAGTCTTTGTAAAGCGTGCGCTGGAGCTGTATACAAGGCTTGAAGAGGATGAAATGGCGGCTGTGCGATTTGAAATCTGCAAGGTTATGTTTGATAACAGCTCACTGTTCCATGAAAATTTGAAGAGCATTACGGATAATTATATAAGTATGTGCCTGACAAGGCTCTGCCGCGGTGTTTCATATGATATTGACGATTTGCTTCCGCAGGGACCGAATATAAAAAAGCAGGCAGGCTTTTTCAAGAACCGTATGGCTGACTATATGGAAATTATCCGTTTAAACTATGATACAATAGGACAAAAGAACAAGTACCTTCTGCTTTCGCTGCTTGCTCAGGTTAAGCATGAAACGGGCGATGCGACCTGGCATGAATTCTTTAAGGAGAGAAAGCAGTATCTTACGACATTTACCGAGCTTGCCTCGATGATAATCACCGGCTTCGGAGCAAAGGCTTTCTCACCACCGTCAAACTGGACTCCGGAGGAGCTTCATGAAATGGTAGCTTACTTTGATTCCTCAACTCAGGATGACACTATAAGGCAGAGCTGTCTTAAATATGTCTATTTTCATGAGGAGGTAGACTGGGAGCAGTACGGAATTATGCCGGAAAAGCATAAGAAAACAAGAGGTGAAGAGGAGGCGGATATCCGCCGAATCAAGGCAATGCTCAGGCGTGTTGGATATATTCCGTTCGGAAAGACAAGCTATACTGATTTGAAGATGGAGGTCAATTCCGATATGCTTGACAGAATCTCCCCGCTGCTGCTGTCAAGGCTGCTGTATGCGTATTACCGCTGGCGTTCAACCTACGGAAATCAGGCTGCGGCAAAGGTAAGGGCGGAGCGGTTCAGAGATCTGCTTCTTGAAATGAAACGTACTCAGCGCCGCTGTTATAACTATATAATTCCCAAGCTGGCTCTTGAAATAATTGAAACACCCGGACATTATCATGAGGTTATGATAAATACGGAAACAATGCCGAAGAGCTTCTGGAACTGGTTCCTTATCGGCTATTCGCGCAGCAGAAATGATGATAAACGCCTTAATTATACGAGGATATATACGGCAAACCGAAAGGGCTTTGTCAGATACCAGGCGCTGTGGCGCAGAATGAAACTGGCATTTAAGGATGTTGCGGCGGAATAACCGGCAGCCGCTAATAAATAGAAAGGAACAAAAGGATAATGAAAGAATTTATGAAAAGAGCAGCAGCATTTCTTGCGGCTGCAATGATGGTAGTTTCGCTTTCGACAAGCGCACTTGCGGCGCCGACTGCAACTCAGAGACCGCGTTCATCGGCGTCATCAAGTAGTAGCAGCACATCAGGCAGTGACACATCAAAAAGCACATCTAACGATGATAATGATTCCGACTCATCAGATGAAGATACGTCAAGCAGTTCGTCAAAGAGTTCGTCAAATAGCTCATCGGACAGTTCGTCCGATGATAGCAGTGATTCATCAAGCAGCACATCAAAGAGCGGCACAGCTAAAAAGGTGGAGGACAAGCCGTCACAGACTCAGCCGCCGGCAGTAACGCAGGCGTCGGCTGCATCAGCTGCGAATAAGAGCTACACAACCAAGGGCGGAGCATTTCTTTGGTTCCTGCTTTCCATTATAGTAAATACTGCAATCAGTTTTGCAATTGCAAAGCGTTTTTATAGGCTTGCAAAGCAATCGAACCGCGTTCAGGCGGAAATAAGAGCTTTAAGACATGATATTGAAGAAAAGTTTGCCGACAGCGTTGACGGCTTTGCAGAGCCGGCGGTTGACATAACCAACACAAATGATGATTATTCATTCAGTGCGGACGGAATAAAAATGACTCCGGCTTCCACAACAGACGGAGCTGCTGAAGATACAGAGGCAACCTATAAGGAGTGGGAGGCACAGTTCGGCGCAAGACACAGACAAAGACGAGAGGCAGTGGACGCTCAGCAGTCAAAGCAGGCAGTATATGACGAGAACGAGGATGCAGAGGAAGAAAGCACGTCATATGATGAGGAGGAGCCGCGCCGCAGCCCCAAGAAGTATCAGCCGTCAAGAGGAATTCAGAGAACGTCATCAGTGAAGAAATCCGATAGGAAAGCTTCATCAAGAAAAAATGAAAAAAGCGAAAACACAGATAATATCGGCGGAAAAGTAAAGAACATTATGGGCAAGCTTTTCCCGATGGATGATGACGATGAATAAAGACAGCTGATTCGGCGAACGCAGATAAAGAATTAAAAAATAAACGGCTGCCGTAAAATATTGTTTTCGGCAGCCGGACAAAATTTTAACACCGATTTTTTTACAGACAGCCTTCAATCAGTCTGAGACCGTTTTTGATTTCTCGCAGCGGCAGGTCGCCGATTCCTATTACAAGAAAATCGTTTTCAAGCGGATGCTCCGTTTTGTGCACGTTAAAGGAGTTCATTGACAAAAGCTTGACGCCGCAGCTTTTTGCACGCTGCTTCAGCTCAGCAGCGCAGAGTGCGGTTTTTAACGTAAGGTATGTTCCGCCGTTGTTGGAAATGATTTCAGATCCGCTGCCGAAGGTCTCGGTTAAATGACTGATTATATACTGCTTTTTCTCAGAATATGTTTTTTTCATTTGTTTTATATGGCGTGTGTAATGCCCCTTTTCGATAAACTCGGCAAGAACAAGCTGCTCTGTTTTTGAGGAAAGGGCATAGTAATAGGTATGAAAGCCTTTCCATTTTTCCATAAGCTCGTACGGAAGTACCATGTATGAGGTTCTTATCGCAGGACAAAGCGATCGTGAAAATGATCCTAAATATACAACGCGGCGGCAGCTGTCAAGCGAGTACAGCGGTGTATAAGACGCGGGACAAAGCTCCGAATCGGTGCATATTTCAATTATATACTTATCCCATTCATTAAGCAGTTCTATCCTCTCCGAATCATTCATAGCCGCGGCGCGCGGAAATCTTGCGTCGGGTTCAATTATCAGTATATCTCCGTCAGCGTGTCTTAGCGCCTCAAAATCAAATTTTCCTGTGTTTGCGGAAAGGGTTTTCACGTTTCTGCCGTGTTCGCTGAGTGAATTGTACAGCCTGCCGTCACAGGGATTTTCGGTTATAAAGGTATGCTCCTTCATCATTGCGGCGAAGGCTTGAAGCTGATATTCTCTTCCCGCGCCTATTATAATCTGCTCCGGAGAGCATTTTACTCCGCGGAAGGAATAGAGATATTTGGATATTGCCATGCGCAGCGGGGTTTCACCGCCTTTTTCAACGTATGAGAAAATGTCCGCTCCGTCATTATAGACTATATCTCTTACAATACGCGCGTAAGCTCCGCGATTAATATGAGAGGTGTCAATGCCGTTTGGACTGAAAACAACTGTTTCCGGAGCATCGTTTTCCCATGGAGTATTTCCGGTCGGACTTTTGCTGTAAACAACAATATAGCCCTGGCGCGGAACAGATACGGCATAGCCTGTATCAACAAGCATTTTATACGCGCTGTCAACTGTATTCTGTGAAATTCCGAGCTTTTTCGAAAGCGTGCGGCGCGGAGTAAGCTTTGCTCCCTTGCGCATACGTCCGGACACAATTTCCCCTGCAATTTGGTCATAAAGAGTGATATACAGCGGTTTTCTCTTTTCCTTTTTTATCATGACTAAACCCCTCCTTAAACACAGTATATCATATCTGTGAATAAAGGTCAAGTAAAACGTGGTATTAAAAAATAAAAGTGTCGTGGTACTGTTTTTGCTTCGGGAATTGTATTATAATTTAATTATCAAACTAATATAAGGAGAGTAGAATAGTGATGAAAAAAATCATAAGCGCCGCGGCAGCGGTAGGGATTGCGGTAACGTCACTTCCGAACATGAGAACTGTCAGTGCGGAAGCAGGCTACAGCTTTGATTCGCAGACAGTAATGTGGACAAATAACAAGATAGAAAATGTGCTTGCGGATGCCGGAATTTACGGCAATGCGGCGGAGGTAAATCCGAATGCGTCAAAGGACTCGTCAGGAGTACAGAATCCGTATAAAAAGCCGGGAGAGCTGTTCACAAACTGGGAGTATTCGGAATATATCTGGACACATTCATATCCGATAGGAAACGGAAGAATGGCGGGAATGGTTGCCGGAGGTATTGATAAGGAGGTAATTCAGCTTAATGAAGATACCTGCTGGGACGGTTCGCCGTACGGAACCTTGAAGGATGAGAATGGAAATACACTTACAACACTGAAGCAGACAAGCAATGCGCAGACAATTACGGCGGAAAATCCAACAAGCGGAAGCATTGAGGAGGGCTGGAGATATTTCCGGGGAGCAGATGAGAACGGAACCCCGGCGGAAATAGGTTCATCGGACGCGGTGGTCGGAGATGCTGATTTCCGAGCGCGGTTCCCGGAATTTGCTGATAAGAGTATTTCCGCTCAGGCGCTTGCTGTTGACAATTCAAAGGAGCAGGAGGCTGTTCAGCGCCGCTGGCAGATGGAGAAAATGGTAGAGGAAACCTTCCTCGGCTCACCTACGCGTCAGAGAGCGTACAAATCCTTTGTTGAGGTTTATCTCGATTTCGGGCAAAAGAGCAGACAGGCGGACAATTATATCAAGTACCTTGATATGACGAAGGGAATTGTTACCGTAGAATATGACTATGACGGCGGTCACTGCAAGCGTGAAAATTTCATAAGCTATCCGGATCAGGCGGCGGTAACGCATATTGAATCGGACAAGGAACTTGATTTCAGCGCTCAGCTTCATACATACCACAGCGAAAAGGACGGTTACTGGAGCTATGAAAAGCTCAGTGACAGAGAGGTCAAAGTTACGGCGGCAATTACGAACGGAAGCAAGGATAATAATGAGCCGGCAACCGTTAATGCAATCCGTTTTGAGGCACGTATGCTGCTTGACGGTGACGGCACGTTTAATGTATCGGAAGATAATACAACAGTAACGGTAAGCGGCGGACGGAACACGGACATCTATGTGGTCGGGGCGACAAATTATGTCGATTACCTGCACCTTGATAATTCAAAGCCGGCGGCAGAGTGCGAGCGTTATATGAACAATATAAAAGGCAGAACCTATGACGAAATCCGCAAGCGCCACATTGAGGATTTCAACGCTCAGTTCTCAAAGACAGAGCTTAGCCTCGGCAATGCGGACGGAGCTGATTTCTCAACGACGCCGACAGAACAGCGTGTACGTCAGGATATAAACGGCAAATCCGGATTCAGTGCGGGCGCGGCGTCGAGAACATCTGACGCAAATAAGAACGGAGTATACTCAACATATTCAAAGGGAGATAATCAGCTTGCCGCACTTGAATTTAACTATGGCAAGTACCTTATAATAAGCGGTTCTAGAAACGGAAGAAAGGCTGAATCAACAGATGAGATTGATATACCGATAAGTCAGCCGCTTAACCTTACCGGTAAGTGGAATGCTGCGTTCTCGGCGTCGTGGAACGGAAAGTATACTATAAATATCAATACAGAAATGAATTACTGGGCAGCCCAGCCGCTGAACATCGGTGAAAGCGAGCTGCCGCTTACGGATACCTTCCGCGAGCTTGCACAGAGCGGTGCGGTTACCGCCGCAAACCAGTACGGTATATATAATGAGCGTGGCGACAGCACGTATCAGCCGGGTGACCCATGGGTAATGCACCACAACTATGATTTATGGCGCGGTACTCAGCCGATTGACAATGCAACCGCAGGCTTATGGCCGACAGGCGGCGCATGGCTGCTTGACCATGCTTGGCAGTACTATCAGTTCAATAATGACAAGGAATATCTTTCAGAGATGTATCCGTATATGGTCGGAGCTGCGAAGTTTTTCACTCAGTTCCTCGTGGTTGACCCGGTGACAGGCTATCTCGTAACCGCTGCGTCATGCTCGCCGGAGCAGGGCGGCGTACAGCCGGGACCGGCAATGGATACACAGCTTATCAGAAATCTTTATGACATGGTTATAAAGGCATCAGATATTTTAGGTAAAACAGAGGAAAATGCGGCATTGATTGCAAAGATTAAGTCGCAGATGCCGGAGGAATACCTCGGTGATGAGAAGGGTAAGCTGGCTCCGAATATTATTGATGACGCAGGACTTATCCGTGAATGGGCAAGAGGCGATGTAACCTTTGATATAGGCGAAAAGAGCAGCGGACAGTGGGAGGTTACAAACCCGTTTACAAATGAGGTTTCAAAGGTTTATGACCACACTGCCGGAAACAATACGACACACCGTCACTGCTCGCATCTTTGGGAAATCTATCCGGGAACGCATTTGAGCGCGTATTCGGATAATGCGGACGAGCAGGCAATATTTGAAGCTTACCAAAAATCGGTTGAAGCTAAGGGCGCAGGCAGCGGTCAGGGCTGGGGCGTTGCATGGAGAATCGGTCTTAACGCAAGAGCCTTGAACGGAAACAAAGCGTCAGAGATGCTTGAACAGCTGTTTACGACAAGAACTTCACCGAATCTGTTCGATCAGCATCCGAATTTCCAGATTGACGGTAACTACGGCGCAGCAGCCGGTATAACGGAAATGCTCATGCAGAGCCATGACGATGCGATTGATATTCTCCCGGCAATTCCGGACGAATGGAAGAACGGTCATTATACAGGCTTGAAGGCACGCGGCGGCGCATTGGTTGACTGCTCATGGAGCGGCGGCACAGTTGACGCGGCAAAGATTACACCGTCACAGGACGGACAGGTAAATGTAAGAAATGCTCAGATTTCAAGCGCGAAGGTAATAGACAGAAACGGAAACGCTGTTGAAGCTTCTTACAATGCTCAGAAGAATACGATAAGCTTTGAGGGAAAGGCAAACGAAAGCTACAGCATTCTTTTTGGCGAAGGCGCGGATACCTCAATTGAATATGAGAACGGTATAGTAAAGCTTACAAGCAGCAGTGACAGAGCTGCGGTTCTTGCTCAGGCAGTATATGACGACGGAAGAATGGTATCTGTTAAGACATATCCGGTTCACTTAACAAACGGAGTTGTTTTACAGAAGGTTGAAAAGATTCCGGGTTCAAGAATCATACTCTGGAACAGCACCGAAGGAATGGAGCCGCTTTGTGCGGCAGTAACCGTTCCGGCAGGAGCTGTAATTCCGGACAGAACGGATCCGCCGGAAATTCCGGCAACTGCTACACCGGAGCCGACGTCACCTCCGGAGCTTGGCAATACATGGATTTGCTCGGCGGATGATGCGGGAAAGAAATCCGGAGATTATGTCATGAAGGGAATGACACTTCTCTTTAATGTAAGTTCAAGCGGCGGCACAAAAGAGGTTATTGACGGAAAGCAATTTACAAATTATATCTCAAGCGGAGATAATGGCAGTTGGTCCGGCGGTGCTGCCATAGGAACAGCGTTCAAATATACAGCGCCTGAGGACGGTACATTCAAGGTTTATGTAATAAGTCTCGGAAACACTAAGGAGCTGTGTATAACAAAGGCGGGAGTATCTGCAAACAAAGAGAATGTTGACGGAGAATCAGCCTATTTCCAAAATAACACAGGAGCTTCAATCAGCAAATCATTAAGCCTTGAAGTAAAGAAGGGCGAAACATATTATGCTTATATTGCGGGCTCAAAGGGACGTTTTGTCGGCGCGGAGCTTATATCCTCGGGCGGTTCAACAGGTACACCGGCAACCGCACAGCCGACAACAGCACCTTCGGGGACGCCGGCACATACTCCTGACCCGAGTGCGAAAGCGGCATGTATAAATGAAACTGCGTATACAACGATAGGCGAAGCGGTTGCGGCAGCAGCCGCCAACCCGCCGTCAAGCGAGGAAGAACGAGTTTATATCGACCTTATGCCGGGAGTGTACCGTGAGCAGGTTGTGGTAAACACTCCGTATGTAACGATAAGGAAAAAGGCAGGCACAGAAGGCGAAGCTAAGATAACCTGGTATTACGGCTTGGGTTCGCTTTATGACAGCTGCAACGCAAATGGATACTATGATAAAAATGCAGTCGGCGACGGGCAGGCTTATGCTCCGAGGGACTGGGGAGCATCACTTAAGGTAGACAAAAATGCAGTGGGCTTCACAGCAGAGAATATAACAATTGAAAATTCATACAACCGTTATTATACTGAGGAGGAGCTTACGGATATAACAAGCGTTGACCCGGATACAAATAACAGTATGTTCCACAGAATAGAATGGATTAACGCACAGAAGGCAAACGGAGTAAGTGATGATGAAATAAACAGCTTCCTTAGAACGAGGGATAATATTGAATTTGCAGGTGTAAATTCAAGTCCGCGTGAGAGATGTGCGGCACTTCACTGCTCAGCGGATAAGGCGCAGTTTATCGGCTGTGAGATAATCTCCACACAGGATACAATCGGAATAAATTCGGGAAGAATGTATTTCAAGAATTGTAAGCTTGGCGGAACAACGGACTATATCTGCGGAAGTGCGCAGGCTGTATTTGACAGCTGTGAGCTGTTTGTAAACGCAGGCTCTCAGGGGGAAAGTGCAACGATCACCGCACCGAGCAACCCGATTGAATCGGAAGGCTATTTGTTCTATAACTGCACTGTTACGGGAACGGAGCAGGCAGGACCGGGAACAATGGGCAGACCGTGGAGCGGAAATGCTGCTGCGGCAGGCTATATCAATACAGTTATCAACAGTGTAGGCGAAAAAGTGTTAATAAATGACGCAGGCTGGACGTCAATGAGTGGAAATAAGCCTGAGGACGCACGTTTCAGAGAGTACGGCAGCAAGGATACAAGCGGAAATCCGATTGATACCTCAAAGCGTGTAAAGGGGACGCTTCTTAATGAATGGACAATGCTCAGATACAACCCGTATGTGTTCACAACAGGCAGTGACGGATGGGATCCGTCGGGAATGGGTGCAGTTTATTCTGATATAAACAGTATAATTGACTCAACTGTTATTGACACGTCAGACGGAGCAGCGTCAGAAGTTATACTTCCGCAGGCAACGGAGGGATACGAGTTCTTCTGGGAGAGCGACAGTGAATTTGCAGAGGTAAGCGAGGACGGAACAAAGCTTGCGCTTATCAGACCGGCATACGGTGAGGCGGCTATAAACGCAACGGTTAAGCTGTATGTGAGAAAGGCTGACAATAAAGAAATCGGTGCGGAGAAGTCAATTACATTCAGCATTGAGCCGACAAGCGACACAGAAAATACATTTACCGTAAGCGGCAAGGCTGTATTGCCGGCAGCGGCAGAATCGGAGCAGATAGTTAAGCTCAGTGTTAAAAAGGGCGACGCAGTCATCAAGTCGCAGGATATAGTTTTTGCACCGGGTGATACAGAGATAGACTATATGCTTGAAAATATTCCAGAGGGAAGCTATGTGATTTCAGCCGAAACAACAAATGCCGATTACAATATCCTGACCGAACCGGAGGAAATAAACGGCGTGAAGGGCGGTAATATTGAGTATAACATTGAGATAAAGAAAATGACTGCGGTTGCAGTGACAAACGCTGATTTTGATACGTTCCTTCCGACTGTAAAAGGAGCTTCAGGCTTTTCGGCGGGTGTGTATACAGCCGATGGAAGCGAAACAGCAAACATTGGTGCAGGAAATAAGGTTTATAAGGTGACCAAAGACGAAAATACAACTGTAGGAAGAAATATCGGTGTAAGCTTTAGGCTCAATGATATGCTCCCGGCAGGCTCAGACCTGAGCAATACAAAGTCGTTTAAGTTCAGCTTTGATGTTCTTATGGAAAAGACAGAGTATCTTCCGAGTGACTACAGCTATTTTGACCTTGCGGCGGATTCCGCTAACGATGGAAATGACAAGGCTGACGCGGCAAGATTTGTGCGCTGGGGAGTGCATAAGGGCTGGGGACAGTTCAACTTCTTCACGGCAGCGAATACACGCGTTAACGGCGATAATACGCAGTTTGACAAGAACAGCATGATGGCAAACAAGTGGTACAGAATGACGGCGGACGTGGATTTGGAGAATAAGACAATTTATGTTACCGCAGCAAACCGCGATAATAATATGGATATTCTTAATAAAAAGCCGTTTATAATTGCCGAACCTGATGCGGATGGGGTAAACACAAACTATCCGACGATGGCTGAAACCGGAGAACTGTACTTCAATATTTATATGGATAAGAAAGCGAATACGGTAAATAAGCTTGAATATTATTTTGATAATATAACGCTTGAATACCGGGATTTTGAATAATGTTACTATAATCTCTCTCTTTCTAAAAAATTTTATAGGATGAAGCCGCCGCAGAATTTATTTTCTGCGGCGGCTTCGAATAAAACCATAATCAATCACAAATTAATGAAATGAGTTGTATGCGATTTCGCTGTGTTCCGAATCGTCCATGCCTCTTGCTTCATCCTCTGAGTCAGCGCGCAGCGGAGTAAAGAGTCTTACAATTCCTATACATACCAGTGTTCCGACAACCGCAAGAGCGGCGGTAATCACAATGCTGATAAGCTGTGACCACAGCAGCGATGCACTTCCGAAAAATAGACCAACCTTTCCGTTAACCGCTGGGTCAGCAAACAAGCCTGTTACTATGCAGCCGTATAATCCGCCCATGCCGTGACAGCCGAATGCGTCTAGCGCGTCGTCAATACCTAGCTTAGGCTTAAGCACCGACATTGAGAAATAGCACACAGGGCTTACAAAAATACCGATTATGAACGATGCCCAGATGGGAACAAAGCCCGCGCCGGGAGTTATAGCAACAAGTCCGGCAACGGCTCCGGTACAAGCGCCTACCAAAGTCGGTTTTCCGTCCTTTATAACATCGATCAGCATCCATGAAAGCATTGAGCATGCTGCCGAAGTATTTGAAGTGAGAAGCGCATGAACTGCAAGACCGTCAGCCTTTAACGCGCTGCCGCCGTTGAAGCCGTACCAGCCGAACCAAAGAAGCGCGGCGCCCAATACAACAAACGGAACATGATGCGGCACAAGAGTGCGCTTTCCGAAATCCTTTCTTTTGCCGAGGATAATCGCCAGTACAAGCGCTGAAACACCGGACGAAATATGTACCACGTTGCCGCCCGCAAAATCAATCGCGCCAAGCTTGTCAATAAAACCTTTTCCCCAAACCATATGAGCCATTGGGAAATAAACCGCAAACAGCCATAAACCGATAAATATAAATATCGCCTTAAACCTCATACGTCCGGCAATTGCGCCGGTCAGAAGCGCCGGAGTAATCATTGCAAACATCATCTGGAAGGTTGCAAATGAAATATTCGGAATTGTTGAAGCGTATGGTCCCGGCTCCGTAAGGGACACATTATTAAAGAACGCCCACTTAAGGTTTCCTATAAATCCGCCTTCACCTCCCGAAAAGGACAGCGAATAGCCGCATATCATCCATAGCACCGATGCAAGCCCCATTGTTGCAATGGACATCATCATCGTATTAATTACGTTCTTTCTTCTCGAAAGACCTCCGTAAAAGAATGCCAGACCCGGCGTCATAATCATTACAAACGCCGCGCATATAAGCATAAAGCCTGTATCTCCCGCACTGATTGAACCTGTCAATTTTCATCAAACCTTTCCATTATGTAATTTATGAATTGCCGTTAAAACGAGAATAAAAAAGCGCCCGGAAAATGCAAAAAATACATTTTCCGAACGCCATTGTTCTCATTAACTTTAACTAAATTATACACTTTTAGGATTGGTTTGTCAAGAACTTATTCACAGCTTGTTAATATTTGTTCATTTTTACATTTAATTTGTTAAAATTCACACTGCTTTTGTATAATTTTATATTAATAGCCTATTCGTAATTAAAGAAATGCATACTGCGAAGCCGGATTTTTTTCTGCTGCGGTGAGCTGTTTACAGCTCACCTATGACTTACAAAGCAAGTCATCCGGTCAGATTATTCCAAAAATCTGACACATACCGGCGTATTCCGAGGATTTTTCTGCAATATGACGTAAAATCAGCAAGCAAGACGCGCTTAATTTACGGATAGGTTATGAGCTTTTGCGCAGCTTATCCAATACCGCTGTAAAATATCCGGGCAGCTCCGATGAAAATTCCATCAGCTCACCCGTCCGCGGGTGTACAAAGCCGATTGTTTTCGCATGCAGCAGCTGACCGTCAAGCGGAAATTTTTCTTTCTTAACCCCGTAAACCCTGTCACCGACAATACTGTGTCCGATTGACGCCATATGCACGCGTATCTGATGAGTTCGTCCGGTTTCCAGAATACATTCCACGAGAGTGTATCCATGGAATCTTTCGAGCACGTTTACATGAGTAACGGCTTCGCGTCCGCCCTGCACAACAGCCATCTTCTTCCGGTCGTTCGGATGCCTTGCAATCGGCTTGTCAACAGTAAGGCTGTCATCTCTTATGCTGCCGTTCACAAGAGCGTTGTATTTACGCAGAGCCTTGCGCTCCTTAAGCTGTTCGCTAAGCTTATTATGCGCGCTGTCGTTCTTGGCGCATATCAGCAGTCCCGAGGTATCTTTGTCAATCCTATGCACAATTCCCGGACGTATTACACCGTTTATTGAACTGAGCGAATTTCCGCAGTGGAACATCAGTGCATTCACGAGCGTACCGCTCTCGTTGCCGGGCGCGGGATGAACACACATTCCCTGAGGTTTGTTTACAACAATAACATCCTTATCCTCGTAAATAATATCAAGCGGAATGTCCTCAGGCACAAGCTCAAGTGTTTCCGGTTCCGGAACTTCAATTTCTATGATTTCTCCGCCCTTTAATTTAAGCTTTTTGTCCGCTGTTTTTCCGTCAACGCTGACAAGTCCGCCGCCGCAAAGCTTCGCCGCAAAGCTTCTTGAAATCCCCTCGGCATTATCGGCTATAAGCTTGTCAAGTCTTCCGCTCTGCTCCGCCGTCAAAACCTGCTTCATTTTTTCTCTCCGTTTTTCCGATCCTCAAGGCATACGCTTACAACCAGAAGTGCCGCTCCGGCTGTAATTGCAATATCCGCAATATTAAAAACCGGAAAATTAATAAATTCCGTTTTTATAAAATCAATCACATAACCGTAAATTAAACGGTCGGCCGCATTCCCCAACGCTCCCGCCGCCATCATCGCAAGAGCGGCGCAGAGCAGCTTGTCTTTTGGCTTTTTAACAAACCAATACACAACAACGCCTATGCAAAATACAACGGATATAATGCTGAGGAATCCGAGCCTGCCCGAAAGCATTGAAAAAGCGGCTCCTCGGTTCTGAACATACATTAAGCTGAATGAGTTTCCGATTTCGGCAATGGTTTCGCCTACCTCTGCGCGTGAAATAACCCAAAGCTTTGAAAGTCTGTCCGCTGCGAAAATAACAAGCGCACCAATCAAATATACTAAATTAATCATAAGCCGATATACTCAAATGCAGCAAAAACCTCGTCCTTTGTAACTTTGGTTGTCTGCATAACCTCTCCTATAGCAACAGGAAGGACGAATTTAAGCTTGCCTTTAAGCTTTTTCTTATCCTTCTGCATGAAATTCCAGACTGTTTCGTTATCGGGAAGCTTTACCCTGCACTCAAAGCCGTAAAGTTCAAGCACCTCCTCGATCTCCTTAAGCTGAGCCTCTGTTATAAGCCCGCGCTTAAACGCAATATATGAAGCGCCGATCATGCCCAGTCCAACGCATGCGCCGTGAGTCTTTTCAAAGCTGTATGCAGATTCAACAGCATGACCTATAGTATGACCGAAATTAAGAATAGCTCTCAGACCGCTTTCTTTCTCGTCCTTCTCAACGACATTTGCCTTAATTCCGCAGTTTATTTTTGCCATGTAGATTAAGGTATCTGTATCGAGTGATTTGACATTTTCGGCATTATCTCTGAGAAATGCAAAAAAATCCGGGTTCCTTATAATACCGTGCTTTATAACCTCGCCCATGCCCGAAACGAACTGCTCCGGAGGGAGTGTTTTCAATGTATCTACATTAATATAAACAAGCTTAGGCTGATGGAACGCGCCGAGTATATTCTTGCTGCCGGCAAAGTCAATTCCTGTCTTTCCTCCGACCGAGCTGTCTGACTGTGATAACAGGGTAGTCGGAACCTGAACAAAGCGTATGCCGCGCATATATATCGCAGCCGCAAAGCCTGCCATATCTCCGACAACGCCGCCGCCCAATGCGACAATCATGCTCTTTCTGTCAAGCTTGTGACTGATGCATGCGCCGCATATTCCCAGAACAGTGTCCATATTCTTATTTTCCTCACCTGCCTGAAACGCATAAACCTTAGCGTCATAGCCTGCGTAGCAGAGCAGTGACTCAACCTCCTCGGCATACAGCTTTTCAACATTGGTATCTGTCACAATGAGGAGCTTTTTCGGTGCGCCTATCTCCATCATTGACGCGGCAAGCTCTTCGAAATTTGCCGCAAATTTTATATCATAGGAATTTTCTCCTAAGTTTACATGTAAAGCTTCCATAATTATTTATCCCTCCAAATCCAGCGAAGCCACGGCGTTAAGCGTCATATCCGCTCTTTCGCCGTTTAAATATCCGTAATATCCGGCGCATGCTATCATAACAGCGTTATCGGTACAAAGCACCGGCGGCGGATATATAGTATCAATACCGTGCTTTGCCGCTTCGCACTTCATCTTTTCGCGCAGAGCGGAATTTGAAGCAACACCTCCGGCAAGAGCGATAAGCTTTGAGCCGCTCCGCTTTGCGGCCTCAATTGTATGCTCGCAGAGAACATCCGTAACAGCTTCCTGAAAGCTTGCGGCAATATCGGCCTTGTTATATGTTTCGCCGTTTTGCTCAAGCTTGTGAAGATAATTGATAACTGCGGTTTTAACTCCGCTGAACGAAAAATCAAGTGAATCGCCTGACATTTTAACCCGCGGGAACTGAACCGCATCAGGCTTACCCTCCTTGGCAAGCTTATCAATCAGCGGGCCGCCGGGATAGCCGAGTCCGAGAACTCTTGCTACCTTGTCGAATGCCTCTCCTGCGGCGTCATCACGTGTTCTGCCCATAACTCTGCATTTGCCGTAGTCCTCAACCTCGACAATATGGCTGTGACCGCCGGATGCTACCAGACAGGTAAACGGCGGTTCTAAATTCTTGTGTGCGACAAAGTTAGCGCTTATATGCCCCATTATATGATGCACCGGCACAAGCGGTTTATCCAAAGCAAAGGCAAGAGCCTTTGCCGCTGAAACTCCGACAAGCAGTGCGCCGATAAGCCCCGGACCGTAGGTAACTGCAATCGCGTCAATATCATCAAAGGTTATGCCCGCCTGTGAGAGCGCTTCATCAATCACAATATCTATATTTTCAATATGACGGCGTGAAGCAACCTCAGGTACAACGCCGCCGAATTTTTTATGAATATCTATTTGAGTATTTATGACATTGGAAAGAACCTCGCGTCCGTTTAGTACAACCGCAGCGGCGGTTTCATCGCAGGAGCTCTCAATGCCGAGAATTGTTATATTTTCCATTTCATTCATTGTTTTTTACAGTCTGCATTATAGCGCGCCATAATAAGCGCGTCCTCTCTGTTATCGCTGTAGTATCCCTTTCTTATGCCGATTTCTTTAAATCCATACTTTTTATATAAACCCTGAGCTGCAATATTGGAGCGTCTTACCTCTAAGGTTAAAAGCTCTGTATTCATATCGGCAGCTTCTTTGATCAGTGCTTTTATCAGCATACTTCCGATATGCTGCCGCCGGTATTCGGCGTCCACTGCTATATTTGTTATATCGCCTTCGCCGCATACCTCCCAGAAGCCGGCATAGCCTACGATTTTCCCGCCGTCTCGGGCGATAAAATAATGAGCAAGCTTGTTATTTACCTCATCCTCAAACGCCTTTTCAGACCACGGGATTGCAAAGCAGCGTTTGTCAAGCTCGGCAAGCTGAGGAGGATCGTTTTTTTTCAGCCGGTTAATTGTTATCATCATTAATCATATCCGCGATTTTTTCGGCTGCGTCAACCATCACATCATAAATTTCCTGTGCAGTTTCCCTATATTCCTCTAAATCTCCGCCGTAAGGGTCGGAAATATCTCCGTATGAACCTGCGAATTCATTCAGAGTGAAAACCTTCTTCGGCGCAAGCGGCTCAATAATCATTTTCTGACCCTCTGTCATTGTAAGAATCAAATCAGCTTGAATAATATCGTCATTTGTAATCTGATGAGCGCGGTGATTTGAAATATCGATACGCATTTCAATCATTGCGGAAATCGCATTATCGCTTGCGGGGGCGCCGTCCTCTGCCATAATTCCCGCGCTGTCAATCATTAAATCCATATCATTATCATCAGCTATCTTGGACAGCACCGCCGCAGCCATCGGCGAACGGCATGTATTGCCCGTGCATACAAATAATATATTCATTATATTTTATAAACCTCCTTAAGCGCATTATAATATTATTATATCATAAGTGCAAAGCCGCCAATCGGCTTTGCATCACACCGATACAATAATTACAGCATCGAAATCCGAAAGGATTTCTTCCTTAACTGTAATTATTATATCATATCCATAGCAGAATTTCCACTGTTTTTTTCATATTGATAATAAATTATATGAAAATTTTATATAATTTCTGCAAAAAATTATTAAGAAAGCACTGATTAAATATAGTACGCAGTGAACACAGTCAGATTTTTCGTC
>JAUNPN010000199.1 GCA_030536655.1 bacterium
GCAAGTTCAATGCGTGCTAAGCCGTTAGGCGTTAATTAATCAGTGGTTCCTTAAACCCTTGAAAACAAGTCCGTTTCATCATTAATGGGACGGGCTTGTTTTTATATTCATTTCTGCATTATATTTCTATAAATCCATAAAATACATACAAATGTTGCAGTATAGCGACAAATGTTGCAAGCCCTATTGAAATTATTTGGATAGTGTTGTATAATCTGATTGTAAACAAAGGAAACTGTTTACAAAAACTCATTAATGAGATGGAACTGTGACGATAGTTCCAAACACAACAACTATAACTAAATAAGTAAAGTGATTTTTAGAAAGGAGAGTAATCTCAATGACGTTAAAGAAAGTTATAGCAATGGGGTTAACGGCAATGGCAGCGGTATCAGCTATGAGCATAAATGCTTTTGCAGCATATAATGTACCAGAGATGTCAGACGATGGAATTTCTTTATATGTAAATTATGGAGGAGCCCCTCTTAACGATAATGTTGGCTGGTATTTGTCAAACGGTTCATTTCGTGACACTATGAATGGATTATCTTCTTCCAATGGAAGAGGCTATTCTGACAGATGGTTTAAAACAACATCTACAAAAAGCTGCCATTTGGATGTTAGTAACGTTGATACAAACGGTGAAAAAGGCACCATTACGTTTATCGTCAAAGATAGAAGTAATGGTGCAACAATGAAAGATTCATCAGGTAAATCAATGATATATACTTTTACATCAAATGATAATGGTGAGATAACAGGTATTACCACCAAAAACCTTGTTTTTAGTAGTCAGGCAGAGTTTTATTTTGAAATACAAACCTCTAACCCTAAAACAACTAAATGCTATGGTTACTATGCAGTTTCCGCGTATTGATTTCTGAATAACATTATCGAGTGTTGTCTATATATCAAACACTGCATACGGAAACTGATAGCAGATGAGGCAAATAAAACTCTATGGCGCATTTCGTTTATTTAGGCGAAATGCGCCATAGAAAGGTGATCATTCAGAAGTCGAAAATCAAGGGTATACAAGTATTTATATTGCTATGAGATTTCTAATCCTAAAAACCTTGCTGTTAAGCAATTTTTAAGGCTCTGAATGATTACCCTTATGTACGCATTTTCTCTTGTATTCGGCAATCTTTCTACGACGGATAAGTAATATGAGCCGTAGCAGAAAGTATAGGCTGCAAGGTAGAGTACGATGCCGCGTCACAAACGGTATCAATTGACGGCAGTGATGAAAACATAGTGCTGCGTATAGGAGATGAAAACATGGACGTGAACGGCGAAACAGTAAAAATGGATACCGCCGCGCGTATCGTTGATGACCGCACATATATCCCCGTGAGATTTGTCGCGGAAGCTCTCGGGTTTGAGGTGGATTATCTTACGGATACAAATCAGAACTGATAGAATTGATTATCATACGGTATCTCTCTTAATATAAGTATATGAAAAATCTCTTGATTTGTCAAGTGCTTTATAAGGAATTGTTCATTTTGAAAAATAGTTGTTAAAAAGTGGTATCACAAAGAAAGTGAGGAATTTTATTATGAAAAGATTTAGTCTTAAGAAAATTGCTATGATGAGTTTGGCTGCCATGATGGCTGTATCGGCTATAAGCATGACAGCATTTGCAGAAGAAACAGTTGCAATGACGCTTCTTTCTTCTTATGTAAATGATTTAAATGATACTTTACCAGAAATAGGAAGTACAGTAACATTTACGGATGCTGACGGAATTGAACAACAGGCAACAGTTGCAGGATACTTAGATATTAACGAAGTATCTGCTAACGAACCAATGCCGATGTGGGATTCTAATTGGATGGAGGATGTTGAAATACCTAGAAATATAGATGGACATCAGGGGGCGCAGATTGGTCTTTGGTACAGTCCGAAAACTACCGAGAATTATGCAAAACTATCTACTCGAAATTGGAATGCTCATCTTAATACATTAAATGTATCTTTAACGGAAAAATATTTAACATCTTCAGGATACAAATATAATATATATGTTGGTGCAATTGAAAGTCCATCTACATACACTATTACTGGTGTACGCTTAACAGCTGGGCGTTCATATGCATATACATTTAGCTCTCAGCAAAACTCTAATAGTCAAGCAGAGTGTGATCTCCGCTTGTTTAGTGAGTAATATAGCCCTCGCTTACAACTTATGATTTGAATACCATATATACGATGTGGTAGGTTTGCATAGCAAAATAGGGTATACCGTCAATGTGTTGGTATACTCTATTCTTGCTTGAAAATTAAAGGATTGAGTTAACAAAATCGCTGAACACGGTCAATACATCCATGTGCTGCCGAATTTCAAAACACAGATGAGGATTCAATGATTTCTTTAACCTCGTATGATGATGGCACAGAAATTTTTAATGAGATGGTTTTAGATATACCTAAAAATACTCAGCTTAACAACAAAAAGTCTTTCTTCGCATATCAGCTAAAAGAAGGCGAATCAAAATTTCATATAAAAATGGCAAGCTCAGGACATTTAAAAATGACCAAAATAAACATGGTATCGGTCTTATGAGTGTTGAACAAGCGTTGAATAATTATAGCGGACACTTACAATGGGAGTATAAGGCGGAGAAACATATTTTTGTTACGACTATTCTTATCAGCTTAAAAGGAATCGGTTAAAAAATACAAATGTTGCAGTATAGCGACAAATGTTGCAAGCCCTATTGAAATTATTTGGATAGTGTTGTATAATATGATTATAAACAAATGAAACTGTTTACAAAAACTCATTACAAAATACACTGCTATATTAATTATAATTGTTCATAAGAAGGAGGAAACATCATGTTAACAAGAAAAATTATTACAGCCGTATCGGCAGCGGTATGCACCGCCGCCGCAATATGCCCGCACTCATACGCACAGGAAAAACCGGACTACAGCTCCATGCCTAATGCGCCGACAGATAAAGGAGTTCTTATGAACAGCGATGATATAAATGTAAAGTTCAGCAAAAAGGATGAAATCTATTATTCGGACTACTCATTTTCAAGAGCTGATAACATGAATATAATTTTTATATACGGCGCATCAGCAGGAACAAATTCCACCTCCGAAATTAATGTAGAGGTATATAACGCAAAGGACGATACTCTTGTATACAGTGAAAAGCTGACAACAGAAAAGGAGGCTAAAATATGGGATTTCCCGGACGAGAGCCTAAAGGAAAACGAAAAATATTATTACAAGGTTTCTGTTGATAAGGGAAATGAACAGGGTTATATTCATATAGAATATGAGTATTTGCCGGAAAATCCGCCCGAGTCGGTATATAAGGATATTAATTCCAATGACACAGCATTGATCACAGCCGCCGCATATCTGACAGAAAAAGGAGTTATGAACGGTTACGAGGACGGCACATTCCGGTCTGATAAAACAGTTACCCGTGCGGAGCTGGCAAAAATGCTGTATCTCGCGGACAAGGGCAGCGCAGCGGAATTAAATAAAACATATATTGATGTGGATAAATCACATTGGGCATATGAATATATTTCAAAATCAAGCTTTTTCAGTGGATACGAGGATAACAGCTTCCGTCCCGATAACGAGATATTAATGCGGGAATGTATTACTGTTATGGTAAGGGCAGCAGGTTTTGATGACGCTGCCAAGAGTATGAATGATAAATATCCGCATAATTACATGAAAACTGCCATTGTACAAGGCTTGACATCAGGCATAGATGCATTTAAAGACAGTGCAGAAACGACAAGACGCGATGCTGCTGTTATGATGTATAACGTTTTGCAGTCAAAGGAGTAACTTCATGACAGCAGCGAACGCTGCTGATGTATCCATAACATCTCCAGAACCGACGACATCTCCTGTTACAACAATTTCACCAAAACCATCTGATTCACCAACGCCATAACAACTTGCTGTAAATGATAGTGCCTTCGAGGGCTGTAAATCACTTAAAGAGGTGGTTCTTCCCTCATATGCGACAGTTGCTCAATTTGCCTTTGACTATACCCCATTTCAGGGAATTACGAAGTTTCCAAACAAGGAGCAGCCGACGCCGCTGCCAACGGCAGAGCCGACAAAGTCACCTATTGCTCCGAATGTCTCATCTGTTCCCGATTCTTCGAGATCGGTATTAAAGTAAGCGTAAAATAATATAGCGTACACAATAAAACCCGGAGCGTTCGCC
>JAUNPN010000200.1 GCA_030536655.1 bacterium
AAGTTCAATGCGTGCTAAGCCGTTAGGCGTTAATTAATCAGTGGTTCCTTAATCCAGCACAACAAGGCTGTTTACAGTACTTCGCAGCATATCATTCAATGACGCGTCATCCTCCAGATTCACCGCAGCGGCGCTTGCGCCTCTGCCGTTCTTATACGCATACTTGCAGAAGCCCCAAGCTCCGACAGACGTACGGAAGTCAAAGCAGCAGCCCGCATACTTGTCATCGTCATATATAACAGTAAAGCTGTTGACATTCACATCATCGAGAACGCCGAAATATTCCTTTGCTTCTTCGGGGTTTGTGAACTCATACGCATCATCAACGGTATTCACTGCAATCATATTTGAGCCGAGCATAAATATAATTCCGCTCTCGTCCTCATCACCCGGAACAGCGCTCTCCGGCAGGAGTACGCCCCATTTTTTATCGCCGCTTATATACTTTTTGAATCCATCGGTATCATCTTTATTTTCAAAATCCTTTTTGTCCTCAACCACCGGCATTTCATCGGCCGTAACTGTCGTAACATTATCTGAATCGTGAAACGGCGCCTGTGTCGCGCCTGTTCCGAGCTTTGGTGTTTCGGCTGCCGCCTGCGCAGCCTCCTCCGACGGCTCCGGCGTCCTGACCGCTTCTGTCATTTCCACTCCGTCCCCTGTTATACTGGACGCCTTTTCTTTATCCTTTTTGCCGCAGCCGCCGAGCGTTACAAGCATTGCAGCTGTCAACGCAATTAATATTATTTTTTTAATCAACCTTATCAACCTTTCTTACTTTACTTCCTTTTACTATATATGAGCTTACCGCTTTTTTCATCATAGGCATATCATTTACCGAATCCGTATAAAAAGCGTCTATCGTCCTGCCGCCGAAATACTCGTCAAATGCCTTTACTTTATTTTTACCATAGCAAAGAAAAGTGATTCTGCCGCTCTCTGTCCTTGTGCAAATAAGTGTTTGAGCCTTAAGCCTGTCCCGTATTCCCTCAAGCAGAAAATCCGGCGACGCCGATATTACCGCATCCTCTGCGCTCACCAGCTCCAGAAGCGCCGGCTTTAGCTTTTTTGAATTTTTCGCCCAGAACAGTCCGAGCATTTCATCGGCACGGTCACGGTTTTCAAAAAACACGTTCATCATTTTATCGCAGAAGGAATAGATTTTTTCTATCCCCACATACCCCGCCTTATAGCGCATTAGATTATATATAACGGACGGGAGATGCTTCACAAGTGTTTTTTTCTTCTTCAGGCAGAACAGGAAAAAATCCAGAGAGCTTTCTCCATCGTATAATGTGTTGTCAAAATCAAAAACTTTCATAATTACAGTATATATGATTTTATCAGAATTTTCAAGTCTTTTCGGAAATTTTTTGTATATCCTCCAAAGTTATATTCTTACTATGAACAGTATGGCTCCAATCCGTTTTTTTATACCCGATCAATCCTTGAATTGCTATAGGAACCCATGTCAGATTATAGATCGAATACAGCAGAAAATAAGGCGCCGTTTTCCACCGAAATTCTTTCCGCTCATAAATCACCACAAACGGCATATAACACAGCTGTAAAACGGTTATCACATTCCATATCGCCGGATTTCCGAACAAATATGAAAGCCGGATAAAGCCCAGCTCACCTGACGGATGAAATGACTGCGCATATGAGAAAAACATGATAATGCCCATCGCTATTATCCTTATCGGCTGTACAAGATATACCGCGCAGTCTATACAGCTCCAGCTGCGTTTGGTTATTCCCCGTCCGATCAGCTTAAAAAAGTATCTCGACGCCACGTCACAATGACCGCGCATCCATCTTACTCTTTGCCGCCACGACTGTCTGAGGGTAAGCGGCTTTTCATCATAAACCCTTGCGTCATAGTTAAAGGCAATCTTTTCACCGTTATACACTGCCTTCATTGTAAACTCCATATCCTCGGTAAGGCAGGTTGCACCCCAGCCAAGCTTCTTCAAAAGCTCCGTTTTAATAATAAATCCTGTGCCGGAAAGCTCACAGCATAAGCCAAGCTTGTATCTTGCAAGCTGAAACACTCTGTTCACAGTCCAGAAGCAAAAGGAATATGCCGCGCTTATCCACGAATCATACGGGTTTTTACTGTCAAGGAACCCCTGAACCACCTTATGTCCGCGGTTTGCGCTCTCGTTCATATTTGTGAGAAAGTCAGGCGATACAAGGTTATCCGCGTCAAAAACCGCAATATAATCATACTGCCTGTCCATACTGAAAAGCTTTTCAAAAAACCATTCAAGCGCAAAGCCCTTGCCCCTTTTTTTGTCGTTTTTCCGTTCATACACAACCGCCCCCTCAGAGCGGGCAATTTCCGCTGTTCTGTCGGTGCAGTTGTCAGCCGTCACAAAGACGTCAAAGCAATCCTTCGGATAGTTTTGATTTTTAAGCGAGCGTATAAGGTTTGCGATAACCGTTTCTTCATTATGCGCCGCGGCAATGAGCGCAAAACGGTTTTTACGCTCCGATTTTATTTCATGTTTATTTTTCAAGGGGAGAAATCCCGCCAAACCTATAAGCAGGTAATATATGCCTATCGGCGCACATATTACCTGCAATATAATACTTAATACGGTAAGCATCAGATTTTCCCAATCGCTTCAATTATCGGTGCAAGCTCCGTACACTGTGCTTCTTCAATTTTTCCGCTGTCGCATAAAGCCGACATTTCCGGAAGTATCGGAAGCCTTGCAGCCGCCTTAATGCCGTACCTTGAAGCGATTTCTTCAATATGGCTGTCTCCGAAAATGCTGTGACGCTTTCCGCAATCCGGACATTCAAAGTATGACATATTTTCAACTATACCGAGAATCGGCACCTCCATAAGCTCCGCCATCTTAACCGCCTTTTCAACAATCATCGAAACAAGCTCCTGCGGAGAGGTTACGACGATTATTCCGTCAATCGGAAGCGACTGGAACACCGTAAGCGGAACATCTCCCGTACCCGGCGGCATATCAACAAACATATAATCAATTCCGTCCCATACAACCTCTGTCCAGAACTGAGTAACAGTTCCCGAAATAACCGGCCCCCGCCAGATTACCGGATCTGTTTCATCATCCACAAGAAGGTTCAGCGACATTACTTCTATGCCTTCCTTGCTGACTACCGGGAAAATGCCGACTTCCGAGCCGAATGCCTTTTCATGCAGTCCAAAGCTCTTTGGTATTGAAGGCCCCGTAATATCCGCGTCAAGAATAGCGGTTCTGCTTCCGCCGCGGTTTGAAAGTACCGCAAGCAATGAGGTTACAAGCGATTTTCCTACACCGCCCTTGCCGCTCATTACGGCAATAACCTTTTTTACCGATGACATGGGGTGAAGCTGTTCCTTCTGTATTTCCTGTTCTTCGCGTGACCCGCAGTCCGCACCGCAGCTGCCGCAGTCGTGATTACATTCACTCATTTCAATTTCTCCTTTATTATGAATTCCTTTTTATATATTTTAACACATGGCAATATCAATGTCAATTATTTTTTTCCGCAACAGAGATTTCGTTTTTAGTGTGAAAATATTTTCCATTGTATCAAATTTATTACATTGTTTGCTGCATGAAGGCAAAATTATTACATTTGTGTCAAATATTTCAATCTCATTCCTTTTGAGCGCACCTTAATAAAACCCAGTTCTTGTGTTTCAATTATGTTTCGATTATATTTCAATTATTTTAACTTTTTTGACGATGCGGAAAAAGTTGTGTAAATAGTATAAAAACAGACCTCCTTGGTGAAAATGATGGTAGAAATAATTTTTATCAAGGAGTTTTTTCAAAATACCAAAGGAACTTATCAAGGAATATGTAAAAAACGAGAAGTTTACAAACACATATGACATCATGGAAAACATCAAATCTATGTTTTCTGATGTGCTGAACGAAGTGCTTCAGTGTGAGCTTGACGAGCAACTCGGCTATGATAAACACGAACCTACTGAATCCGGTGAAAATAAGAATAATATAATTACATCATTTGTTCATTCTTTTGTAAACTTATTGTAATAATTGATTTCCGTGGAGCACGCTCTCCGCATATACTATCGGTAAAAAAATATAAACCCCCATGCAAACCGCATAGGCTAGCAGGGGGTTTATGTTTAAAACGCTGAATTAAGGAACCACTGATTAATTAACGCCTAACGGCTTAGCACGCATTGAACTTG
>JAUNPN010000034.1 GCA_030536655.1 bacterium
CGAAAAATCTGACTGTGTTCACTGCGTACTATATTTAATCAGTGCTTCCTTAACTCTTAAAACAGCTTCATTTGCGCGATTTTTACATCGCCATTTTCTATTCCAACAATCGCATATTCACCGTTAAAGCGTATGCTTCCCGGATTAAGCAAGGTTACTCCTATATTTCTCTGCATAGTCGAAATATGAGTATGTCCGAATATGCATAAATCTGCTCTCTCCTCTTTTGCTTTACGCAAAAGCGTCCCGTAACCCGAACATAACTCTTTCTTCACAAAATACTCATGACCATGGGTCAGAAAAATTCTTACACCATCTATTTCAAAAGTCAGATCCCCCGGAGCACGGCTCATATAATCTGTATTTCCATGAACATAATATACCGGAATATCCTTATAAATCGACTCCAGATCCTCCGCATCTCTCGCATAGTCTCCGGCATGTATTATTCCGCTTATTTGATTCTGAAAATGATTTATAACATCTTCGCAGTTGTTTATGCTCCCGTGAGAATCGGAAAACACAAGAAATCTTTTCATACATAATCTCCCCTTTCCAAATTACATATATTATATATGATTCAAAAGAATTTGTCAATAAATTACCGTAATTTGTAATATAAATATTATTACTTACCGCTGAATAATGTCGAAAACCGCTGTCGATGAATTTTTTTAATTACACGCAGGTTTTGACAATATTTTCTTTTGTTTTTTGCTATAATACCACCGAAAGGAATGATTTTCTATGGCAATTCTCAGCACCGGCACTAATCTCAGAAGACCGGTTATTCGTGATATATCAATATGCTTAATGCTTTTCCTCGCGTCGCGCGCAGCCGTCATGAATATACATGTGTTCGGTCTTGCGGCGTTTGCGGCATGCTTTGATATGAGTATATCCTATATAGGCGTACTGCTCATATGTATGGGATTGATTACAACGGGATCCTCAATACTTATCACAAAATATCTTACTGCGTCTCTTCTGTTTTGGATATATTCACATTTCTTTAAGAAACGCTCTGTTCAGACAGATTCAATAGCATGCGCAGCTTCATCAATTGTCGGCAGTTCGGTTTACATAATATGCTCTTACAGCGGATTCAGCGAAATGATCAATGCGCTTGCCGAAGGCGCTGCCGCGGGTATAATGTATATAATATTCAAACGCGCGGGAGAATTCATTTCAACTCGCAGCTCGCGTACAAGCATTTCAAAAGATGAGCTTATATGCGTAGCACTCTGTGCAGGCGTATGTATTACCGGGCTTTCAGGAATAGAACTCCCGGCAGGCATTACGCTTTCAGGCATTGCCGCCGCATACGTTGTAATGTGCGCGTCATACAATTGTCCTCTGAGCGCTGCGGGCAGCGCCGGACTCAGCATAGGCTTCATGTGTTCAATGTCAACACCATACGCGGTTTCCGCAACCGGCTTTTACGGCTTATGCGCCATTTTCGGCAGCCTGCTGAAAGCTTTCGGTAAATTCGGCGCGGCCGTAGGCTTCTTAGGAGGCGCTTCCGCGGCGCTTATATATTCACGTTTCGGCGCCGACACCGGAATAAACGCTCCGGACGTCGTTATCGGCTCTGTCCTTTTTATTCTTACGCCTGAAAAGTTTCATATGCGAATAAACGATTTTTTCAGCAAATCAATGCGCCTTGAAGCGCTGACAAGCGGTGAACGCCTGCGCGCCTATTTATGCCAAAAGCTTAATATAATGTCCGGCGCATTCTTAAGGCTCGGGGATTCTTTCAAAGCCCTTTCCGATATACGGCTGCAAACAGGGGTCACAGAAGCGGCAGACTTGTTCGAGGACACAGCGCGCAGGGTGTGCCGCGGATGTCCAATGGCTGACGAATGCTGGGAAAAAACTTTTAATTTTACCTACCGGCGTATGGTTTCGCTTCTGGAGCAGATTGAAAGCGGCGGTGAAATCACGGATATGCCCAAGAGTATTTCCGATAAGTGCATACGCAGCGAAGCTTTTGTAAACGAGTTCATTCACGTATATGAAGCATACCGTCAAAAGGAGCTGTTTAAAGGCGATGCTCAGCGCAGCCGCGACCTTGCGGCAGCATTATACAAGGAGTTCGGAGATATACTTGCACAAACAGCTTCCTCCATAGAGGACAGGCTCGGCTTCCGCAGCGAATATGAAGAAGAATTGATTACAGAGCTTGACAAATGCGGAATATCCTTATTTGAAATAAGCGTAATAGAGCATGGCGATGACAGGCTTGAAATTTTTCTCGGTCTGAACAACGGCGCATATGTTGACAAGCTCATAGAGATAATAAAGAAAGTAACAGGAATTGAGGTTGAATTTTCCGGCGAAAACGGAGGAATTGTTAAGCTTGTAACAAAGCCGCGCTACAATGTAAAAACAGGCCTGTGCGCAGTTCCCTGTGACGGCTGCGATATTTCCGGAGATAACACCGAAATATTCGAAACCGAAGATAACCGTTCCTTTGTCATAATTTCAGACGGAATGGGATGCGGTTATGATGCGCGTAAGGAAAGCGAAAGCATTGTACGCCTTCTGAAAGAATTTGTTACAGCCGGCTTTGACGCGGAAACTGCAATAAGAATAATTAATTCTTCCCTCTGTATGCAGCTGGACCGAGAGCGCGCCGCCGCCATTGATTTACTGTATATAGACAGAACCTCCGGCATTGCCAAGCTGTTTAAAATAGGATGCGCCGAAACATTTTTCTTCCACGGAGGAGCTGCCGACATCATTTTCCCGGTATCACTTCCGGCAGGAATGGTTAATTCAATCGATTTAAATCCTCAAACCATACGTATCCATGAGGGAGACATACTTGTTATGGTAACAGACGGAATAACCCAAAGCGGAAGCAGCGAATGGATAAAAAACGAGATTAAACCGGAGCTGAGCGCAGAGGAAAACGCAAGAACTATCATTGACAAAGCCATCGTTAAATGGGGAGGCAAAGCCTTTGACGATATGACCTGCGTCGTAATTAAAATTTACTGAAATAATAAAAAGGGCTGAAAAAAAACAGCCCTTTTTCAGCTTGCATTACACACCTATCCGGCAGAAAAGTCTCCCCCAAACAAACAACTTAATTCCGCTTTAAATTATAACACTTGCTGATATTTAACATTATATTATATTTTAAGAAATTTGTCAACGGTTTTATTATAAATTTAGAAATTTTTACTGCAAATAATTTCCGATATGATAATATCTATAATGGCAGCCTTAAGAATCTTTCTTTCGGCCGCTCATATATCGGAACAAAAAATTATCTTGCGGAACGGAGGCAGCTTATTATGAATACAATAGGTGAACGAATTGCTTACTTAAGAGAAATTCAAAACATAAAGCAAAAGGAGCTTGCTGCCGCCATAGGAATTACGGCAGCAACAATGTCCAAATATGAAAATAATATAAATATCCCAAGCGCAGACATCCTATCCAAAATTGCCGACTCATTAAAAACCTCTACAGATTATCTTGTCGGACGTACAAATTATACCAATCCATATATCTCCGCCTCATTTTCAAAATATTCGACTGAGCGGCTTTTTGAACTTATATTAAAGCTTGACAGCCAAAACAAGCTGAGAATTTACGAGAGAGTCCTCACGCTGCTCGAGCTTCAGTCCGAGGGCAAAGAAACTCGGTAATCTTAAGCCTTAAATACGTTAAATTTTTCAAAAAAAATTTACAAAAACCTATGGAAATTTATTCGAAAATGTTGTATAATATAATTATACTAACAAAAAAGGATGCTTGCATATGAATTCAGCCGTACAATATATTCTCGGTTACATAAAACTGCTGAAGGTAACCGATTTAATCGATATAATCATAGTAGCAATAATTATATATTATCTTATAAAGCTGCTTCGCGAAACTCGTGCCGCCCAGCTTGTTAAGGGTCTGGCTCTGCTGCTTGCGATATTTGTCGCAAGTGACTGGCTTCATTTAAATACTCTGCACTATATACTCAGCGGCACAATGCAGATAGGCGTTTTCGCACTTGTTGTAATTTTTCAGCCAGAGCTTCGAAATATGCTTGAACGCATAGGCAGACTTAAAGTCGGGAGCTTTCTGGACTTTACAAACGATACCGACGCCGAGGAAACCGAAATGATGATTGAATCTGTTGTCAAGGCAGCGTGCGATATGTCACAGACGCGCACCGGCGCACTGATAGTTATCGAACGCTCTGCCAAGCTTAACGATTACATAAGGAGCGGAACAAAAATAGACGCGTCAGTATCCAGCCGTCTTTTAGAAAACATCTTTGTTCCCAACACACCGCTTCATGACGGTGCGGTTATAATCAGCAATAACCGGGCAGCCGCGGCAAGCTGTCTTCTGCCTCTTACAAATAACCTGAACCTTTCGCACGATCTCGGAACGCGTCACAGAGCGGCAATAGGTCTCAGTGAGTGTACAGACGCGGTCGTTATAGTGGTAAGTGAGGAAACCGGAAAAATTTCCATTGCTCTAAACGGTACACTGACAAGAAATCTTTCCGATATTACGCTTACCAAAGCGCTTAAAAATACGGTTATACGTCCAAAACAGGAAAGCGACCATACCGAGAAACTGAAATTCTGGAGGTCAAAATGATTCAAAAAAATAAAAAGAAAAAAAGCGGTCTCCGCACACTTATATTATCTCTCGTACTTGCCGTGGTTTTATGGATTGTTATAGGAATCATTCAGGATCCGGACGTCAGAGGTACAATTACAAACATTCCTGTTGAATACACCGGAGCCGGAACGCTCTCAGAAAGAGGACTTGTGGTTACGCCATCGTCCGGACACGCTGAAATTTCCGTTAATATTACAGGCAAAAGACGCGACCTTATCGAATCGTCAAAAAGCGTCGGACTTGTAATCGATGTATCCAATATAACAGAACCTGGAAAATATATGCTTGACGGTACGGTTATATCCACAAGCAGCCGTATTACTGTAGAACGCGAAAGAGTAAATACAATTCCCGTTGTTATAGAGGAGCTTGTAACAGAAGAATTCCCTATCACACTTTTACAAAGCAACGTACCCAAAGGGATTCTTATTGAAACAAAGCTTTCAGAAACAAAGGTTAAAGTTTCCGGTGCGCAAAGCGAGATTGACAAGCTTGAAGAAATTACAGCTGAGCTTGACGCCGCCAACCTTATAAGCGACGCACAAACAGAAATAACACTGCGTCCCAAATTAAAAGGCTCTGCTCAGCTGCCAAAGGAAACCACAATAAGTCTGTCTTTCGGAAAGGTCACCGCAAAAAATACAGTCTACGCAAAAAAGACCCTCCCCGTAAAAATGCGGCTTTCTCAGAAGCTTTCATCGGAATACTGGCTTGATACGGACGCGAGCAGCTGCGCCGTATCCACCGCCGAAATCGGCGTTCTCCCAACCTGTACGGCAGACTGTGTTTATCTGAATATAAACACTGCCGACAGTGAAGACGGAACATATATGCTTCTTTCAGAGGAAGGAATGTATATTCCTGAAAAGGATGCTGAAATTCATGCAAATCCTGTTCTTGTTAAAAAGCAGCAGCGCCACATGGATATAACTCTTACAGCCGTAAATGTTCCGTCAGGACTTACGCCCGAATTTAATCCCTCACTAACAGGCGTTCTTGTGAGCGCGCCTGAGGAAGTTTTGAACGAAGGCAATATAACAGGGGTTCTTGATTTAACCGGTCTTACAGCAGGAGTACACAGCGTTACGGTTAAAATGGAGAACGAAAAGGTCACATTGTTTGAAGAAATTACTGTTAATGTTACTTTAGAATAATTATAAAAATATTCGGTGCAGAACTTTATCCTGCACCGAATATTTTTATTATCCCATGTGATTTATCATACTTGCCAGGTATCCTGCACCGAAACCGTTATCAATATTAACAACGCTCACTCCGCTTGCGCAGGAGTTAAGCATAGATAACAGAGCAGCCAATCCTCCAAAAGCCGCGCCGTAACCAACGCTTGTCGGAACAGCAATAACCGGGCAGTCTGCAAGTCCGCCGATTACGCTCGCAAGCGCGCCCTCCATTCCGGCAACCGCAATAATTACCTTTGCTTTCATAATTTCTTCTGAATGGGACAGCAAACGGTGTATCCCGGAAACTCCCACATCATAAAGACGCGTAACCTTATTTCCCAATGCCTCAGCCGTCAATGCAGCTTCTTCCGCAACCGGCATATCACTTGTACCTCCGGTCGCAATTACAACGCTCTTTTCTGTGTCAGCATCAGGCATTTCACCCACAATTCCGATTCCTGCCATTTCATAGTACGTAAACGGCAGCGACTTTTCTGCCAACTCCGCAGCTTCCCTGCTCATTCTCGTGATTAAAACAGTTTTCTGCCCGTTAGAAAGCATATTTTCCGCAATCTTTACAATCTGCTCCGGTGTTTTTCCCGCTCCATATATCACTTCCGCTATGCCTTGTCTTATGCTTCTGTGATAATCGATTTTTGCAAATCCCAAATCCTCAAACGGCTTTGCTTTAAAATTCAATACAGCCTCATCAACCGAGATTTTCCCCTCCGCCACACTGTTTAAAAGCTCCCTTAATTCATTTTGTTCCATTATATCAATCCTCCAATACCGGCTTAGTCTGAATTCCGTAACAGAGAAAGAAATTCCTTTACATTCACTCTATTTTTAAAGTTAACATCTTTTGAATTAAAGTAACTGATTATGCTGTTTTTCAATTGCTTTGACGGCTCGTCCGCTCTATTCAAGTCAAACCCGCAGAATAACAGTTCCGCGTTTCCAATCACTGCCTCAAACAGCGGCGAGCTAGGAGTATTATCCACAAAGTTCGGCACTGTTTCCACTATCGTCTTAAAATTCTTTCCGAAAGCAGATATATCCACGCTTTTCGAATTATCCAAGAGAGTTTTCCACTGATAATCCGGATATTTTCCACTTGGGAAATCCTTGAATATCGGATGCATATCATCGATAACCGCACCGCATGGACGCTGTGACGGAAAATGCACCGGCGACCAGAATACGGGGACAAAACTGCCCTCAATCGGATTTTTAATACAGTCTGCCGTTACTATCGCGCGTCCGCCGTTACTGATAGCTTCCTGAAGTTCTTCAGCCGTCTTTATTATCCTGACGTCGGAATTTATCTTGCTGTCTGCAAAAACATATATATTCCATGAGTTTGTATACGCCCCGACACTCAATTCTACTTTTAACTGTGATGATTTTTCTATGCTGTCAAGCGGAACGGATATTTTTCCGGCGCCGGTTTGTACCTGATAGAATATCACGTTTCCGTTATAAATTTTCAAATCAAATATCGGATTGTCAATCCTTGTCCGCCCGTAATCGTATAAATCAAGCTCCGCTTCAAGCGTTTCCGTGTTTTTTAATATTCTTTTTGCTTTAAACAGCGGTACAACTGTATTGCAGAATTGCCTGAATTGCTCCGGCTCAATCAAGCCCTTGCTGTCAAAAAACGCATCAAGTATTCCAACAGTTGCAGTACTTTGTCCGGTATAGTCACAAAGCGACAAAAGCTCGAAGCCGCCAAAATCCTTTGTCCTCAGCGCCGCTTCTATATCCTCCTTATACAGCTTTACAGCCAAATCTCCGGACGCTTTTATATAATCAGCCAGCTTATGATATACGTTCTTTTTGATCATTTCCTTTTTGATAACATCAAAATTTACCGGCAATATATTCCCCGTATATTTTTCCGTAATATCAACATTCGGATATACGCAGTACTGACCTACCTCAAAGGATACAATCGGCACAGGAACATCATTTACCGCCGCACTGAAATCAAGGCTTGTACTCTCCGCGGCTTCGTCCTGCATAGTCTGTATTCTCACCCTGTGACCGCCCGCTTCATACGCGCATAAATAATCCTCACACGGTAGAACAGGGTGATCGAAATTAGAGGTAAGCGTGTAAATTCTGCGCTTATCATACGCTTTAATCTGAGTTGTAATATCGTCCAGAAGTTCAAAATCTCCCATATTTTCATTCCCGTTCGAAAACATTATGAACGAGGGATGATTGCCGTAGGTTTTGGAAATTGCCACCGCCTCCTGTGTGAAATATGCGCGGTGCGCGCTGTCCTCGCCCAGCTCCAGAGCGCACACATCACGGTTTAACCACAGAGGCATTTCAACCGAAACATATAAGCCCAATTCGTCCGCCGCGCAGAAAGCGCAATCCGGAGGGCACCACGCATGAAAACGCACATGATTTAACCCGTAGCTTTGTATAATTTTGAAATTTTTACGCCACACATCAATATCTGTCGGAGGATAGCCCGTAAGCGGATAGATAGCACAGTCAATCGTACCCCGCAGAGCTATCTGCTTATTATTCAAAAGAATTTTCTTGTTTTCTGTTTTAATAGTGCGCATACCGAATTTAACGCTTTTCCTGTCAGCTGAGCCTCCGCACTCAAATTTCACATTCAGCGTGTAAAGTGCGGGATTAAATTCGTCCCAATACTCTATATCATCTATTTCATAGCTTAAGTATTCAACCTGCCTTGAATTAAACAGCCTGCGTGAAAAACGCTTTGCTTTAAGCCTTCTTCCGTCAGGTGCGGTAACAGACAGCTCAAGCTCCGCACTGCGCGTTTCAAACGGCGAACGTACATCGCTTGTTTCGGTTAGCTTCACATCAATTCCGTTCTCCTTCGGATACACCCGGATATTTTCCAAATGAAAAATATCCTCACACTGCAGCTCCATTCTTCCGATAACACCATTCCAATAGCCCTGGGTATCAATACTGTAGCCGCTCGCCATACTGTCTGTATTCAGCAGATTTCTGTTGTCAATCCTGAGCGTCATCGTATGCTTACCGGGCGTGAGCCTGCCTGTCAGATTATAAATATGCGGCGCAGACAATTCAACTATCTGCCTGTCAATTTTTTCACCGTCAATCCATAATTCGGACGCAATATTCACGCGTTCAAGAAAAAGCCTTATGTATTTCCCTTCAAATTCCTCCGGCACAGTAATTTCACGCTGTAACCACAGCGGCGCTACATACTCAAAACGCTCTCTCGGAGCGCGTACCGCTTCCTTTGTAAACTCGTCATAATACTTCTGTTTTTTTCCGATTCCGTTTTCGCACGATGAACCCGGCAGCATAAAGCCGCCGAGTTCAAATGTTTCCTTATAGTATTCCCTTGCCGTACCGCAGTCGTCATAGTCGGTTTTATACAACCATGCGCCGCTTAAATCCAAGACCTTCATATCCGTTAAAACTCCCTGTAAAAATCGTCCTTCATCTCCGACATTACCAAATAGCATTCTTTTCCATAAAGCAGCTTTGCCGGAACGCGCCACGGCTTGCCGTAATAGAAATTATCCGCAGCAAGCCTGCCGTCAGCGTAAATCTGTGCCGTATCATACTTATCCTGTATTTCTATAAATCCTTCGCTGCCCGATACGGTAATCTTTTTCCACGTTCTTTTTCGCTCGCCACCGATACTCAGTTCCTCCGCATACGGCGGAACAAAACGTTCCTCTGACTCTTCAAAAATCACATCAGCCGGCGTAAATTCTTTCTTGGCATCATAATGTTCAAATTTAAAACCGTTCCACATTTCATACCCAAAGCTGCCGTCCTGAGCTGCACAGATCCTGCCGTCACACTCATAAACATCACAGTTATCACCTATATACAGCCTTCCCGAAAGCTTTCGCGCAAATCTCGCGCGATTCCACGAAAGAGTAACAATTTGTATATTGTTTACCTTAACTGCCGCTTCTGTTTCAGGGTTAAAAACACTGCCGTCCGCAAATTTATATTCCGGCTTTATTCCCTCTACTGCTGCAAAAAAATATGTATCTCCAACCTTACACATAGGCTGCGCCGCGGCATATTCAAGTATATTGCCGGATAAATCCATATTAAACGGCAATATAAAGCTTGCAGCTCCGCAAACATCTATCGGAGGAAATTGTACCGTACCCGTATCAATGACCGCGCCGTGTATATCCTCTGTTTCCGCCAAACGCTGATAATGGTTTACAAATACAAAGCCGCCCTTGCCGTCTGTACGCATCGCATACCTTAAAGACTTCAAATCATCCGCCGCGGCATTTTTTTCAGCCTCGACGCTTTCCATAGGCGCAAGCACCTCGCCGAAATCGTTTACAAACATATGCAGAATATTCGTGAGCCGGTATTGCTCGCGTATTTCACCGTACTCCGAAACAGGAGCCTGAAAATCATAAGACAGTATTGAATAGTCATTAGGATAACCTGTTGCCTTTGATTCATTAAGCGTTGAGAGTTTACCAATTTTATTCGTGCCGCCTTTATACATATAATATCCTACAAGGTTATTTCCTGAGCCAAGCTTTACAAGCGAAAGCGCGTAAACGTCCATCCCGGTTATAAGCGGACGTCTGTGATGCGTTACCTGCATACCGCCGCCCAATTCACAGGTTGCAAACGGATATTTCTCATACGGCATTCTCCAGCCGTCCTCGTCGGCTTCAGAAATAAGATCTTCCCCGATTGCCGCGTCATTTCTGATTTTGTTGAATGCGTAATGCAGCGATAACGGAAGCCTTCCTTTAATCCTCGACCATGGCGCTTCGGGATATGCTCCGAATACAGGAACAACCTCATCAATCGGAATCCTTGCACCGTATGCGCTGTTCCAGCCTGTTACCGTATATATCGGAACCTTAAAGCCTATGTCAAGCGCAAGCCTCTTTAATTCAAGCAAATGCTCCGCATTGTCCACAAGCTCGTTTTCAAACTGAATGCCTATAATATTACCGCCGTCCTCATAAAACAATCCCTGTACCTGCTCATATATTTTCTCATACCATATTCGTGCTTTTTCCATGTATTCAGGATTATTATCACGCAGCTTATACGGCTTTTTCAAGAGCCAGTCCGGAAAGCCGCCGTTACGGCATTCTCCGTGAGCCCATGGTCCTATACGGATTACCACATCCAGTCCGGCTCTTTTTGCTTCTTCAATAAAGAATCTCACATCACGATCGCCGGAAAAATCAAACCTGCCTTCAATTTCCTCGTGATAAATCCAAAACAAATATGTCGCAATAACAGTAACCCCGCCTGCTTTCATTTTACAAAGCTCACGATACCAATTACCGCGTCTGTCACGAACGAAATGGTATTCGCCCATAACTCCTATCCACGGTTTTCCTCCGCGCATAAAGTACAGGCTTGTAACATCAATCCTTTTTCCGTCAGGATTTTCTCCGCCCATGCTAAGATGATTTGTTAATACATCTGATTTATGATATTCCTTGAATTTGTAATTCATAATTATAATCTGAACTCCTTTCATCAATGCGTTTGGGAAAAGAGAAGCAAGCAGATTGCCGTCAGAAGCGATGCCGACGTATGTTTATACTTCAAGTCGCTGAGGGCGGCAAGATGTGCCGCTTATCTTTTTCCCTTTCCCGTTTGGGAAGAGAGAAGCAAGCAGATTGCCGTCAGAAGCGACGCCGACGTATGTTTATACTTCAAGTCGCTGAGGGCGGCAAGATGCGACGCTTATCTTTTTCCAAACTTCCTATTTTCTCAAAGCCCTTTCAGTATCTGAATTCATACAGATTTTCATGTATAATTTTGTATCAAGGAAAATATCCGAAAATTTCACGCTTTTATTATATCTCTTAATCCGGCGTGACACTTGTCAAGCTCCAAGCCCTTTGCCGCATATTCCTTCGCCTTATCAATCTCGCCCTTGCCAAGATAACCGAGCGACGCCATAAAGCAGCAATGTACCTTATTTTTCTTGTTCAGATCCGCGTCAAAGATTAAGAAATCCGGAAGAGATACAGCGAAGTACTCAATCTTAATATCATCGTCCATATGCTTATCCGCATATTCAATAAACGCGTCAAAACGTTTCTGAGCTTCCGCATAATTACCCAACGCCTTTATTGCCATAGCCGCATAATACATCATCTCCGGCGGCTGGTCGTTGTAGTACATGGCTGATGAAAGAGCGAATTCACCTCTTGCCGCTAATTTAAAGGCCTTTTCCGATTTTTCCTTATCCTCATATATATATCCTAACATATAATATATGTCATTGTCAAGATTTCCGATAAGTTTTCCCTCTCCGAGATTATGCGGATATACCAGCGCGCTTTCCAAAAGCTCCGCAGCCTTCGGCTTATCGCTTGCTTTAGCCATATTCATAAGCGCAATCCTATACTGTGCGGTGATTTTGCCTTCTCCGCCCTCCCACGGGTGGAAGTTATGGCACATAATACGGTTATACGCGTTTTCATACTCACCGTTCATATTCAGAAGCGTGATATACTCGGTATATAAATCATCACGCTTTTCAAGAAGCTCCGAATTAGCGTTCATATTGTCAAGACGTTCTTTTAATGAATAATTCAGCGTCTTATACAGCGAGTCAAGCTCAAAGAATACGCGCGCGTCCGTCTTATCCATATCAAACGCTTTTTCCATTGCCGCTTTTGCTTTTTCCGCATCATTCATTTTATTGTAGTACGCAAGCGACAAATTCCTGTAAACCGTAGGAATATTTATTTTATCGGCACAGCTTTCCCATAACGACACGCTTTTTTCCCATATACCCTTATCATAGAACAAACAGCCGAGATAATATTTTGCATATTCTCCTCCGTTTTCCGCCGCATTTTCAAGCACTGCAATATCCTCCAAGCGATTCGGGAAGCAATACAGCGAGCTACTGTTTTCAGCCTTCTCAAGCTCCGTCTTATTACCGGTGCAGGCATATCTGTAATAATGAACCATAGGCTCGTCATCATTCGGCGCAAGGGCAAGAACATCATCAGCTTCCTTGTAAAGTCCCGCTGCAATATAGCCGAGAGCAAGCTCCACATAATTGTGGTTATCGCCGCGCATAACTGCTTTAAGCTCGTCAAGCCCGTTTCCCGTAAGCCTGTAAAGCTCATAACGGCAGCCGTGGTCAAGCGCGTCTATTTTCTTTGTTTCATTTGCAAATTCTATCGCCTCATTTGTTTTTCCCGTAATTCTTAAAAGCGCTGTCTTTAATAATCTGCCCTTTAAATTATGGAGTCCCTTTACGAGAGATTTCTCAATAAATCCAAGCGCATCATTATATTCGCCGTTCATTGACGATATACAAGCAAGCTGATAGAATGCCTTATCCTGCATATTGCCGTCCCATACCGCTTTATAGAACGTGTCAAATGCCTTTTCGGTATTTCCCGTCATCTTTAACGCAAGACCAAGGTTATAATACGGCTCACAGTCATACGGATTCGGATTTTTCCAAGTTGAGGATTTTACGGCGGCATTGAAGTATTTTATACTTTCTTCAAATCTGCCCTTATTGTACAGATACTTTCCATAGCCGTTATTTAATCGCATATCCGATGCGTCACGCTTCAAGCCTTCAAGATAATACGGCTCAGGCGAATATGTCGCATGACGGTACTGTTCAAGATGCACCGCCGCAAGGAACAGCTTTTCGTTTGTGTCCAGCTTTTCCGGCTCCGGAATTTCCTCTGCCGGCGAAGGAACAGGCTCGCTGTTCTTTGTCGGTGTGCAGGACAGTATTTCCTTTCCGTCCTTTTTAACAGTGCAGACAATTTTCTTTCCTGCCGCATCAGCGTTAACGCTCGTTTCAAACACTTCGGCAGTTTTAAGCTTCAATTCTCCATTATATATAACCTCTCCGTCCGCTGTAAGCTCCGCTTCCGCATTTATTCCCGACGGAGTATAAAATATGAGGTTTACCTTATCATCAAGGATTGTCATATTAACAGCCACATCCGTTGACGCGTTTGATATTTCTCCCACTGCCTTATACGGCATGAAATACTGAACGAATGTCTTTTCCTCATACGGCTTCAGAAATGTGAAGTCCGGCTGATTATCGGTAAACATACCCGTCATAAGCTCAATATACGGTCCGTTTTCATCGGTCAGATTTCTGTCCCAAGCCTTTCCGAAATCACCGTTGCCCCAAGTCCACTGCTTCTTACCCGGCGAAACGTGATGGTCGGCAATATGAAGAAGTCCCGCTTTCTTTTCGTAGTCATAGTTGCCGATAAAATTAAAATCACTGTGATATGCCATATACGAGGTCGGAACCGGAATATTTTTATAACGAGAAATATCAGTGCCCGGCGCATAGTTTACCTTGTAATATTCACCGTCCGCAATAGGGAACTTTGACACAGCTCGCTTACCGTGATCCATTACCGCATGAACATCCGGCGGAAAAATTGACTGTGTATAGTCGTTTACCGCAACGGCGGGATTTGCCCACCATAAAAACGTCTGCGTTCTGTCTGTCGGATTATATACCTGTCCCTTTATTTCAAGATATGCCTTGTCGGGATAAACGGTAAATCCTGCCATGCCCTTTGTATGGAACATTTTTTCTGTTTCTCCAACCCATACAGTCACAGAACCATCCGCATTTTCTTCTATTGTGTAATCAACAGGGTCAAAGGTTGACGGTCTGTGATGCTGCGGCCAGTTAAACTCTATGCCGCCGGAAACCCACGGACCGGCAAGACCGACAAGCGCAGGCTTTATAACCTCATTATAATAAACTGCGTCATAGCCGTTTGTCTTGTCGTAAAGCCGCTGAATTTTACCGCCGATTTCAGGTAAAATCATTACAAGTATGTAGTCGTTTTCAAGAAATACTGCATTATATTCCTTATCAACCTTTACATCGGAAACACCCTCGCATACAGGGTGAGGATAAACGCGTCCGCTTGAACCCTGATATACACGCTTTTCAAGGAACATCGGATTTTTGTCATAGTCCGAAAGCTCATATGTAGGTATTGTAACCTTTTCCTGTCTTAAAATAACCTTGCTCATTTTTATAGTCTGAACTCCTTTCATCAATACCGTTTTGGAAAAGAGAAGCAAGCAGTTTGCCGTTATGAGGGGCGCAGTCGTACTTTATGTACTTCAAGCTCCGAATAACGGCGAGATGTGCCGCTTATCTTTTTCCAAACTTAAAGTCCTTTAACTTATCACCGGTTATATTATATAATCATTTTAATAAAAAATCATTATATATTATTGCTGTAAAATATAAAATTATTGCTCTTTAAACTATTGCAATACCAACTGAATTATGCTAAAATTAGAATGAGGTGATAAAAGATGAGAAAATATGAGGAAAGCATCTCTGACAATTCATTGTGGATCACAGCCACTCCTACGCCGTTTGCAAAAACTCTGCCGTTTTATATATCGGAAACAGGACATTTTATGGCACACAGCGACTATAAAATACAGCGGGACACACATGACAGTTTTCTGCTGATTTATACCGTCAGCGGGCAAGGCTCATTGCAGACGGGAAATAATATTGTTCAGCTTCCAAAGGGATATTGTGTAATTATTGACTGCCATATGCCGCATGAATATCACAGCATATCCGATAAATGGGAATTTTTATGGATACATTTCAGCGGCAGCGGTACAGCTCCTCTTTTTGATATTACATATCCGTCAGGAGCTGTTCGCGCTGTAAGTATGAAGCACGCGGAGGATTTCGAGGATAGGATAAACAGCATTATCAACGAAGCCCGTCAAAACGACATTGCCGCATATATACATCTTTCCTCGCATATGCATTCGGTTTTTAATGCAGTATGTCTTGCCGCGCTTGAAAATGACAAGGTCAGTATAAAGCATAACAGCGCCGATGACGTCCGCATGGTTGTGGAATATATTGAGAAAAATTACCGTTCTTCAATTACAATAAACGATATGATACAGCATATTCACGTTTCAAAATACCACTTCATACGGCGATTCAGCAGAGCCATGGGAATTACGCCGTACAGTTATCTGACAAATTACAGGATAAATATGTCCAAAATGCTCCTACGTTCAACCAACAAAACCGTTTCTGAAATTGCCGAGGAATGCGGCTTTCTTGATACGAGTAATTTCATAACACATTTTAAAAAGCACACGGGGCAAAAGCCGCTTCAATACAGACGTGATTTTTCATAAGCATCCGTTTTACTTAAGGAACCACTGATTAATTAACGCCTAACGGCTTAGCACGCATTGAACTTGCATATTTTCCGTCATATCATACAAAAATCTCTCGACATACGCGAGTATGCCTTCGAGCTTTTTATATAATCTGACGAAAAATCTGACTGTGTTCACTGCGTACTATATTTAATCAGTGCTTCCTTAATGAAACAATGATCAACCAAGATGTATATTATCAGCGGCAATGAAAATTTGTATATTAAAAATATTCTTTTGCCGTTGATGCGGAGAACATAGAGGAGCTGTATTGATGATGAAATGCATAGTATTTGCAGCGGATTATAAAATTCATTAAAAAATTGTTCATATTTCTTTAAATTCTATTGACATAGTGCCTAAATTCTGTTAAAATAAATGTATAATATATATATAAATTTATCTATTCTGACAAAGTGAGGGATGCTTATGAAAACCAAAACTCAATCCAAGCCGGAAATAAAGAACAGTCCGGGCTTTTTATTTTATCTGAAGCGTGACTGGCAGCTGTATGCGCTGATTGTTTTCCCGCTTCTGTTTGCAATCGTGTTCAAATTTCTTCCGATGCTCGGTCTATCCATCGCATTTTTGGACTACAAGCCAATCCGCGGTTTTTCAGGCTCCGAGTTTATAGGTCTTAAGGTATTCAAAGAAATTTTTACATCAAAGGATTTCTTTGTTTCACTCAGAAACACGCTTGTGCTGAATTTACTTGACCTTGCAGCAGGGTTTCCGGCGCCTATCATCCTCGCTATACTTCTTAATGAAATAACCTGCAAATGGTACAAGAAGCTTACACAGACAGTACTCTATCTGCCGCACTTCCTCTCGTGGGTTATAATTGCCGGGCTTGCTTATCAGCTTTTCTCACCGCAGTCGGGTTATGTCAATATATTACTACAGCGGCTGGGCGGCGAAGCAATACCATTCCTTACGGAAAAATACCACTGGGCAGCAAGCTATATACTGATAGGCGTGTGGCAGAGCATGGGCTGGGGTACGATAATTTACCTTGCCGCAATAACATCAATCAGCGGCGACCTATACGAAGCCGCAACCGTTGACGGTGCGGGACGCTGGAGAAAAATATGGAATATTACTCTCCCCTGCATTAAGCCTACTATTGTTGTAATGCTGATTATGGCGCTCGGACGAATTATGGGTTCCAATTTCGAACGCCCTTACACACTCTCAAACCCAATGGTAACAGAATTTTCCGACGTTATCGCAACCTATGTATACAGAATGGGCTTGCAGCAAAACCGCTACAATATAGCTACAGCGGTAGGACTTTTCCAATCGCTCGTCGGAGTTGTGCTTGTTCTGCTCGCCGATAAGTTTTCAAAGCTGATAGGCGAAGACGGCATTGTATAATTCAGGAAGGGAGTATAATGTTATGAAAATCAAAAAATCCGCCGGCGACATTATCGCTGACATCATCATATACATATTTATAGGACTGCTTGCGCTTATATGTATAATACCTCTTATCCACGTTCTTGCCGTTTCAGTAAGCGGTGACGCGGAAGTATATGCAAATAACGTATGGCTGCTCCCGAAAAGCTTTAACCTTGACGCTTATAAAATAGTTATAAACGACCCGTCAATGATGCGTTCGCTTGTATACACAATATTTATTACGGTATTATTTACAGCGCTCGGTATGTTCCTCACAATATGCGCGGCATATGCGCTTTCACGCGACAGGCTCAAGGGCAAAAAGGTATTTAATGTTCTTTTGATAATAACGATGTACTTTTCAGCAGGCGTTATCCCGGAATATCTTCTTATAGACCGACTTAACCTCCTTGACACCACCGCCTCGCTCGTGCTTCCGCTTGCGTTCTCGGCATACAATATGATTATTCTGAGAACCGCAATGCTGGCACTCCCGAAAAGCCTTGAAGAAGCGGCTCAGATTGACGGCTGCAACGACTTCCGTATTCTGGTGCAGATTATGCTTCCATTATGCGTGCCTACGCTTGCAACGCTTACGCTCTTTTATGCTGTCGGACGCTGGAACGCGTTTCAGGATGCGCTGTACTATATTCAGTCCGATGAATTAAAACCGCTTCAGTATAAGCTGTATAACCTGGTGAACGCGTCAGGCTCCACCGGCGCGCTTTCACAGGAATCCGGCGGCGCTCAGCAGCAGTCCGCCGAGGTTGTTAAATCAGCAACTATCATGTTTGCAACCATTCCGATCGTTATAGTATATCCGTTTGTTCAGAGATATTTTGTAAGCGGAGTAATGATCGGCGCGGTTAAAGGATAATATATCAAGAAAGGAAACAAAATTATGAACATGAAAAAGGCAGGAGCATTTGCGCTGGCAGCAGCCACAGCACTGACAATGCTCACAGGATGCGGCGGAGAAAAAAATGCCGCCGACACAGATGAAATTATGTCACGCGAGAACGTGGCAGAGTACAAGTACCCGGAGCAGATTGAGCTTAAAATTCCGGTTTATGACCGCGGAACAGCAGGTCAGGCAAGCGTAACCGATAACTACTGGACACAGTACGTTCAGAAGGAATTTGCCGACAAGCATAATATAAAGATGAAATTTATCTCTATTCCGCGTAAGGAGGAGAACACAACCTTTAACCAGCTTCTTGCCGGAAAGCCCGAAAACCAGCCGGATATTATCTTCAACTATGACTATCCGACAATCGTATCATTTGCCGACCAAGGCGCATTTCAGAAGCTTGACGAGGAAATGATAAAGAAGTATGCTCCGACATACTACGACAGGGTTAAGGAGCTTGACCAATATACAATGCTTGACGGAGAACGTCTTTTCCTTGCTGCAACGCGCCCCAGAAGTTACAACTATATGACACTCGTAAGAAAAGACTGGCTGGACAAGTGCGGACTTGATATTCCGAAAACAGATGAGGAATTTATTAATATGCTCCGTGAATTCAAGAAGCAGAAGCTCGGCGGCGAAGATACAATTCCTATGACCTTATATTTAAAGAATGCCTACTATCCGAACTATAACTTCAGACCGTACCCCATGCCCGAGGAAGAGAACGCTCTTTATTCCGACATAACAGTATGCTCGCTCACCTACGGTCCGACAAAGGAACAGCTGAAATATGACAATGCACTTTACAACGAAGGACTTGTAAGCCCCGAATGGTATCTTGACGTTGACAATCTCAAGGCACAGTCGGCATTCATTTCCGGAAAGGCAGGCGTATTCAGCGACTATCTTTCAAAGAATCCCGATGTAATCGGTAACCTGAAAAAGAATGTTCCGGACGCTGAGGTTGCTTTCATTCCGGCTCACCCGATGGACGGTAAGGTTCCGGCAGGCAGAGATGAAAACCCGTTCGGTATGATGTCCGGTATTAATATCAACTGTGCACACCCGGAGGCCGTACTCATGTACTTTGAATGGCTCAGCCAGCCGGAAAATCTCTATACGATGCAAAACGGAATTGAAGGCGTAACCTATAATTTAGAGGACGATGTTCCCGTTCTTATTGACGGCTACACAGGCGAGGAAAGACTTAACTATAACTCAAACAAGGATATGTGGTGTCTGGTAACAGAAGGCAAGGACTTTGGAAGTGATGAACTGAATCTTAAGGCACAGGAAAAAACTTATGCGCCGGAGGGATATGAATTCCTCATAAGAGATTCATATCAAAACTATCTTAATACCAAAGAATATCTGTATCCGGATTTCATCTTCGACAAGCCGATTGAATCATTATCAAATCTCGGAGAAACATTAAAGAGCAAGTGGCAGACAATTCAGGTTGATTTGATTAACTGCAAGCCGGAGGAATTTGAAACAAAGTATGAAACAGCATGCAAGGAATACCTTGACGCCGGTTATCAGCAGGTGCTTGACGAGAAAAAGCAGGCATACAGCGAAATGAAGAACAAATAACTACAAATAAACGGTATCGGTTTATAATCGATACCGTTTATTTATACATACATATCAGAGCGGCTCACCGTTCCTGTCAAACAGCGGCAGCTTTTCGAGGAATATTATATCCTTTCTTTCCGCAGCGTCCCCCTCGGCAAGCACAGCCGCCTTTCCTGCGACAATACCTCCCGCCGCCTTTACAAGCGCCTCTACTGCAAGCAGAGAACCGCCGCTGCTGATTACATCATCAGCAATAAGTACTTTCTTTCCCCTAATTATCTCAACATCATTCGAGCCTATGCACAACGACTGCACACCGGCTGTTGTTATTGAGTCCGCTTCTGTCGAGATAATATCTCTCATATAAAGCTTTGGTTTTTTTCTTGCTACTATGTACGGCTTCTTAGCTTGACGCGCCATCTCGTACGCAAGCGGTATGCCCTTGCATTCCGCCGTCACAATAACATCATATTCCGGCACCTTTGCTAAAAGCTCCGCCGCTGCCGCTTCAGTTACCTCCGTATCGTTAAACATTATAAACGCCGCAATCTGCAAATTTTCGTTTATTGGAAATAATTCAAGAGCGCGGTTAAGTCCCGCAATTTTCATTGCATAGTATTTCCTCGTGCAGTCCATTTTTCTTATTCTCCTTCTTTATTTTGTTACTTAGGGAAGCACTGATTAAATATAGTACGCAGTGAACACAGTCAGATTTTTCGTCAGATTATATAAAAAGCTCGAAGGCATACTCGCGTATGTCGAGAGATTTTTGTATGATATGACGGAAAATATGCAAGTTCAATGCGTGCTAAGCCGTTAGGCGTTAATTAATCAGTGATTCCTTAGAGCCATCCGTAGTTAAAGAAACGCTTATTGCCAAGTCGGATTTCTCATCAGATTATTCCAAAAATCCAACGCATACTTTTGTATGCCGAGGATTTCCGGGGCAATATGACGGAAAATCAGTAAGCAGGAAACGCTTAATTTATAGATAAGCTTTTACTTTCTATCTATCATCTGTCCATCCCAGATATAGCCTTCCAAAGCGTTTCTTATGTCAGTTTTCTCCGTTTCGACATTGGTAAGCCTGCCGTTTCCATCGTACTGAGGCTCAATAACCGTTACAGTATTTTCCTCCATATCATCTCTGTACGCTTCAAGCGACTTTATCGCTTTTCCGTCAAAATCAAACAGGGTAGTATTCTCAACAATGCATTTTTCCACCCCGTCGTCCTCCTCGCGGTATGCCCAGCCGGAAAGATTATTTCCGTTCTCATCCTCAACATGAATCATGAGCGGATCCCAGTACAGTGCGCCAAGGCAGCGATCTCCTTCCACCGAACGAAGCCCCTCAAACAGAGCCTTCATATAGCCGTAATGCCCCTCCTGAGTAGGCGGGAATATCTCCTTATACGCCTCAATGTCAACAAGCTGTCCCGCGCTTCCGTCCTTTATCGTTTCATTCCAGTTAAAACCGGTTTCCATTATCATAATATCCTTGTCATACTGCTTTGTAATCTCATTGCAGAAGTCAACGCAAGTGTCAATCGTATTGCCCGACCACGCCGGATAATAGGAAGCGCCTATCACATCATACTTTGCTCCCGCCGCGTCAAGCTTATCAAGATACCATGTAAATGAGCTTACCTTCGAACCGTCGTCAAGATGAATGATAATCCTTGATTCCGGCGAAACCTCTTTCACAGCCTTATATCCCGCATTAATGAAACGCGCAAGTGAATCCCAGTCCTCCGGACAGATTATATCTTTATCCGACTTATCATCTCCGAACACAAGCTCAAAGCGGTCACGGTTCATATTTGCCTTATAGGTATTTGCAAACGGGAAAAGCAATCCTCCGCGTATTTCGTTGCCTAATGATACATATTCAGGCAATGTTCCCTGCGCATTGAGCTTTTTCATTATATCGAGCGTGTATTCATAGACTATATTTTCAAGACAATCTATAATTTCTGCTCTTTCCTCTGTAGTCATCTTGTTTAGAAAATCGGCGTCCTTTACGTTATAGCCCGTTTCCTTCTCGATTTGCTTTACCCAATCATCGGGTATAATCTGACGCGAGCCGTTTGACCAGTAATCTGAATAATTGAATGTGAACTGAATTTTCATATTATGCTCTTTTGCACGCTTTGCGAGAGCAAGGCAGTCAGTCTCATCCTGAAAGCCCTCCGGAAGGTAATAAATCCCGTCGCCTCTGCCCTTTCCGGGATTATTTGTAAGGCGTATTCTTGCCATATTCATACCATTCTCCGCAAGAATGTCCAGCGCGTCACGGTTATTTCCGTCCGCGTCGCAGTATTTGCCGCCAAGCGATTCTATATAGCTAAGCTCTGTAATATCGCCACCGCGGTAAAAATCCTCCGCGTAAGCCGACACTGAAAAGCCTGCGGAAAGCGCAATCAAAAGCGGAATTAATCTTTTCATCTTCATAACATAAATTCCTCCTAATTATTAACATAGTCAGTACCGCACACTACCAGCATATCAGTAATAAATTTATCTTCAATATACTTCTCCACGTTTGCTTTCAGCTTTTCCTTATCCGCTCCGGCATTAAACACATATACGGTGTCAAAGCTTTTCGAAAATAATCTTTCAATACCGGGCGCTGTGCCGTCTGTAATAATCACAAGCGCACGTCCGCTCTGTGCCTCGGAGCTTAATACCTCTGCCGCTCCGTCAAGCCTGCTCTCAAGCCTTGCCGGTTCGGTATATACGTCGGTTTTCGTGAAATGTGTGCCTGCTCTGCGCCATAAATCACCCATATACGCATAATTTCCTCTTGAAAAATTAAACGAATCATAACCATAGCACTTACACCCAAGCTGTTTTGTCATAGCCTCATAAACAAGATATGTACCCTCTGCGGTAAGCTCCGGCGAAGTATTGTAATACAGCTCCTTTGATTTATTTTCGCTGAGAATACCGCTTGCGTCAAAAAGCTGTATCGGACTTCCGTCAAGCACCATATATACACGGTTAATCGTTCGCTTTACCCTGCTGTCATGAGCATAAGGAGGAAGCCTGTCCGCATTGATTTCATATGCCGGGGGTATAACCGCAATATGAGTCGCATATCTCTCCTTATCGGAAATACTGTCTATCATTTCAATAGCTGCATCAACCCTGCTTTCGCTGTAATCCGGAGGACGTTTAATCAACGCGCCGTTTTCAGCATAATACACTCCGTTTTTGCCGCTTGTTCTCATAAGAAATCCCGCATCCGCATTCAGCATATTAAGCTGTTCGGCAAATATAAAGGTTTTATCTCCATATTCTGACAGCCTAATATTCCACGGTGTTTCGGGCGGCACTGCCGCAGAATCGCGACGATTCAATACCTTATTTGCCGCACCGACGCACAGCATTACAGCCATAATCACAATCGCGGTCATACGCCTGACAAAGCTGTCTTTCTTCCGTTTTCCTTTCCTCAGTCTGTCAACAAGTCCCCGGACAAGCCTTGCAGCGAGCCATGGAAGATGCAGTGCAATCACTGCCGACACGAGAAGCAAGATTCTGTTTGACGTGAAATGATAAAGGAAGGACATTTCACTAAATCCCGTGCCACTCGTTAAAGCCTTTAAATATATTCCTGCTCTCTGCCAATCAGCAAAGCTCAATGCAGCTGCAGCCGCAGCGGCAATCGGAAAAATGTACGCAACGGCAGCCACGCCCGTTTTTCTAATAAATTTAATAGGATGAAAGATCCTTGATACCTCAAACCCGGTAATACGGCAAAGACCGACAGCGCAGTCCCAATATGCCGAAACAGAAATTACAGCATACAAAACAAGAGCCGCAAGTCCAAGCAGCGCATTAGCTGTGGTAAGTACATTATAATCACTCGTGCTTATTATTCTCCACAGCGCGCCGAGCCTGTCGGCTAAAATCACCTTTTTCAAGACACCGCAGACAAAATATATTGTGCCAGCAATAAAAGCGGAGCCTGTATGATGTCGTTTGCGCAGCTGAATTCTGAAATCATTATAGCTGACAAGCGGTCCGGCTGTAAATGTAGGAAAATACAGCATAAAATTTGCAAGCCGCGCAGGATTCGGCTGTATTGCCGTTGTCCCCTTATATAAATCATTAAGATATGTAAGTGCGCGGAGGCTGCACATACAGCTTGCGAAAAACATCAGCCATATAGCCGGAGCATTTTGCATAATTTCAGCAGTCATACTAATCCGGAATATTATAGGAACCGCCGTATTTACCGCTGTACCCAAAATAAGCAGCGGAAGCAAGCGGTGCTTACCGATAAGTCTGCCGAAAATGTAATTCACCAGCACCGAGCCTAAAGGTATTAGAAAATAAACCGGGCCGGACAAAAATCCGAAAGTCAAGCTTGCAGCAAGCAGAACGGCATTCTTAAAACGACTCGGAACGAGGTAATACACTATAAGAAACGGCGTCAAAAAATATAAAATAAAAAATATATTATAAAAGGTCATAACACACCTCCACTATCGCCATGGTTAGGCTCTTACAAACTTATAACCTGAAATGCTTTCACCAATGCGTTTGGGAAAAGAGAAGCAAGCAGGTTGCCGCTTTGAGGGGCGCAGTCGTACTCAATGTACTTCAAGCCCCGAAAGGCGGCAAGATGCGCCGCTTATCTTTTTCCAAACTTTTCAGCACCTAACCGTAATTTTGAATGTAATATATAAATTATACCACATCTTATAAAAAAATGCAATAGAAAAAACAGTGATAAAATCCATATTGGTTTTATCACTGTTTATATGTTACTGCGCTATGTATGCATTCTTTGCCGCTGCAAGCGGTTCATAATTTACATTCCAAACAAATCCTCTCGCAGACACTGCACCCGGCACAGCATCTGCTGTAAAACTACTATTTCCGCCTTCCCACGACTGAACGCAAATGCCCACAAGCCTGCCTTGCGCGTCATACTGAGCTATAAAGCCCTGAACACTCGTATCCTCAGCGGTTTTACCCTGTATTACGGCAGCAATTTGACCATTTTCAACCGTTAATTCAACAATGTACGGAGTATTGTCCGGCTGATCTGTTGGATAATCCGTTGGATGGTCTGTCGGATA
>JAUNPN010000201.1 GCA_030536655.1 bacterium
CGTAATTTTGTGCATATTTACTAATTGCTGCTTATTTACGGATAGGCTCTTAATAATATGCACAAATTCTTAGAGCATATCCATAATTAAATTAAGCACATCCTGCTTGCTGATTTTCCGTCATATTGCCATAAAATCCTCGGTATACGCTGATATACATCGTATTTTTGGAATAATCCTATGAAAAATCCGAATTCGCAATATGCACTTCTTTAATTAAGGATAGGCTCTAAGTTATTATCGTATCACCCATTAAAACTTTGATTTCTTAATAGGTTTGTTTGAAATACGTCTTTTATAAATTTCTGTTTTTACAATCTATATTACTATTTCCTTACTTTGCATGACGTAGTTTCGGTTGTTACTCTGATTTGCCTCACAGTCACGTATACGCTTTTCAAGTATTGCCATAAGCCCCGGAACCTGTTCAAGCCTTACCTCGAATCCCTCCAAGCTTCCAACCTCCCTGCCATCCGCAAGTATGTTATGTAATATGAGTTCCGGCTCTTTCTTTTTCGTCAACTTTATCACCCCCACATCATAATATGCTTTAATTCGCTTGACCTATTCTGTTAAATAAGAAATGATATAAATTCAAGTCTGAGAACGGTGAACTTGGTGCTTCACTCCGATATCTTTCTCAAAGATATACTATGCCAGACGAGGTTACCAAAGGTTTACTTACTGATATAGGTACAGAAGAATATGCCCCATTAAGATTGAAATTGAAATTTAGCACCTATCTGTTATTTGGATAGGTGCTTTTCTGCTATTTTTTTGTTAGTTTTTTATAGGTTATGTTTAGCTCAAATGATGCGATTACTGACGGATTGTTCGTCCCTGATGCTGTTTTGGTATATTCTATTCGCTCTATTATCTTTTTCAATATTTCATTCTTCTCCTCTACTGAGCCTTCTTTATATAGCCGGAGTACCGCCTTAAATAATGGAATCCTTGCTTTGATTTCGTTATACTCTTTCCCGGGTGTACCGGCTTTTATTTCTTCCTCTGCTTCGGCAAGGGCTTTCAGCTCCTTTTTTACCGCTCCCGCTCTCTCCAGGTATGTGTCTGCATCATATATCCCATCTTCGTAGCTATCGCATATCCTTGTATAGCGTTTCTTTAACTTCTCTCTCTGCGATTCTATCAGCTTTAACCGCTTACCATTATTTCGCTGCTGATTCTCTGCTATTGCTGCTTTATCACTTACATAGCTTTGATAACTGTTCAACTCCTTCGTCAGGCGGCTGTATATCTCATCTGATATGCACCATTCGGGAGATGATACATTATGACAGTTTATATTCTGACACAGCATATATGCAGGCTTTGATTTATATGGTCTTCTTTGTATATTCTTTCCGCATATGCCGCATTTGATTATTCCCGCAAATGCGTTCTGCAGCGGCTTTGACAGCGGACAGGTTTCCTTTTTATTTGCTCTTAATATCTCCTGCGCTTTTTCCCACTGCTCTTTGCTTATTATCGGCTCATGCAGCCCCTCCGCTATTATGTATTCTTTATGCCTTGGTCTTGTGGTTATTGAATGTCCGTCCTTTATCTGAGTTTCTTCCTTTCTTCTCCCCCATGTCAGGATTCCGCAATACACACTGCGTGTTAATATATTTCGTACTACCGCCGCTGTGTAATATTCCCCTACTCTCGGTTTATATCCGCCCAGATTCATTTCCTTTGCTATATTCGTTGTCCCCATTCGCTCCGCAGTGAACAGGTCATACACTTTCTTAACTTGCTCCGCTTCCTTTGGATTGATTACCAGCTTATAGCCCTTCTCACCCTTTAACTTCGCTTTATCATATCCGAACGGCGCTACAGACCCTATATATTTTCCTTCCGTTACGGACTGCATCCGTCCTCTGGTTAATCGTCTCTTGATTGTCTGATACTCTCTCCTGCTCATGAATAATCCAAATTCAAAGTATTCCGTATCATACTGATTATTGGGGTTATATGTCTTTATCGGTGTTATTATAAGCGTATTTGTCAGCCGGAACGCTCTTGCTACTGTTCCTTGGTCAAGAGTGTCTCCCCTCGCAAGTCGCTCTACCTCCATTACCAATACTCCGGTAATATCACCGCCCTCTATACGCCTTAGCAGCCGCTGCATCTCCGGTCTTGCCGCTATCGTGTCCGCTGATACTATTTCTCTGTATATTTCTATCTGTGTAAGTGATATTCCCTTTGCCTGTGCAAGCTTTATAAGCTGCTCTTCATGCCGCTTTAAAACATCCTCCGTCTCTCCGGCAGAGTAATCATAGTCGCTTCGGCTTTTTCTTAAATACATTATGTATTTCTCCATAAAAAATCGCTCCTTTTTTGTCACGGTTTTTACATGAATAAACAAATTATGAATAAATCGCAAACAAGACATAAATACCGTTTTAAAAATTGTAGTTACTTCCAAAACATGGTTAAAAAGCAATTATTTTATTGCTTTAGAGCATAAACCTTTTGTCGAAATATACCATTTATTCATATTTTATTAGTAAAATTTATAAAATATTAACTTATTCAAAAGCCGTGGCTTTTTTGTAAAATATTATTACAAATCAGAGCGTTTTATGATACAATGTAGATGTTATACAGTGTGGTGTATCCCCAAATTTTCATTTTCTATACTACAGCTTCAATGTAGTCAGCTTCAATCACCCTAACTACCTTTATTCAGTTTCATGATTCTGTCAAGGTCGTCGAAGGCGCTTGTATAACCTTGACAAGATCTCAAAATTGAATATAATTTTTGCAGGCGGTTGAAGCGGAACTATACCGCTTTTTATAGAATCTCGTACTTCCCCTTATATATTATTGCCGGTATATATTCGTACTCGGTTGTGGTAAACGAATATATACCTGAATATTATACTATACCAGATTGTTTAGCCTTAAATAATCGACTTATATTAACCAAGAACAGTAACATAGCAAGAATTTTTTATCAGAAAAATATAGGCAATTACTTGACAAATTAGGTTATATATGATATTATAAATCATAGAAATCAACTATGAAAAGAGGTATAAACTATGATTAAAGATATACAGGATGAAATATTAAGATTAAAGAAAGAAAAGGATATATGTATTTTAGCACACAGCTATCAAGCGCATGAAATTCTTGAAATTGCTGATTTTACAGGAGATTCATATGCCCTCAGCGTAAAGGCGGCAAAGGTTACTAATAAAAATATAATTATGTGCGGAGTACGTTTTATGGCTGAAACGGTAAAGGTGTTGTCACCGGAAAAGAATGTATATCTTGCTCATCCGGAGGCGGGATGTGAAATGGCTGATATGATGGATAAGCAGCTTATATCACAGGTAAAAGAGAAATATCCAGATTACACGGTTGTTGCATACATAAATACAACCTCTGAGCTGAAAACGATTTGCGATGTATGTGTAACATCATCATCAGCTGTTCAGATTGTGAAAAATGTTGAAAATGACAAAATTCTCTTTATTCCGGATTGTAATCTCGGCGCATGGGTAGCGAAGCAGGTGCCGGAAAAGAATATAAAGCTTTTAAGCGGCGGATGTCCTGTTCATGCTTCAATACCGGTTTCAGAGGTTAAACATGCAAGGAATCTTCACCCGAATGCAAAGCTTCTTGTACATCCGGAATGTCTGCCGGAAGTAACCGCTCTTGCCGATTATGTCGGCTCAACCTCCGGAATAATGGAGTATGCAAAAAATTCAGACTCAAAGGAGTTTATAATCGGCACAGAAAACAGTATTGCCGAGCATTTGCAGTACGAATGTCCGGATAAACAGTTCTATGTGCTGTCAAGCGGTTTGATTTGTAAGAATATGAAGCTTACTACGTTGGTTGATGTGTTGAACTGTATAAAGGGTTGCGGCGGAGAAGAAATCTCTCTTGATGCTGAAATAATCAAGGGCGCAAAGCACTGTATTGATGAGATGATAAGACTGAACCATGAATAATCACCCCCGTAAAACGGATAGTTTTGCTCAAGGTCTGTAACCACATGCTATCGGTCGTCACCTAAAGCAGAAAAAGGTTATATAAGCTACATCCCGACAAAACGACCGCAAATCAGCAAGCAAGATGTGCTTAAGGAACCACTGATTAATTAACGCCTAACGGCTTAGCACGCATTGAACTTGC
>JAUNPN010000035.1 GCA_030536655.1 bacterium
GATGAAAAATCTGACTGTGTTCACTGCGTACTATATTTAATCAGTGCTTCCTTAATTCGGTATTTGTTAAATATTCCATAAGTGCGGTTTTCTCATTTTTGACCTTCTCGTCAATCACAGCATTCAATGCCAGATTCAGCGCATCGCCGATTTCTCTGCCCTTTAAGCCAAGCGAAATCATATCGCGTCCGTTTACCGCAAGTGATTTCACATTAACGCATTCATTATTTTCCTCAATCTTATCAAGCACAGTCCTGACATATTCAAGCTTTTCTTCCTTCAGCATACGCTTTTCCGGCGCCTGTCCGCACATATCCGCATAAGTCACCATAAGCAGCCGCCTTGCATTCTTCATACCTATCCTGTTAAGCAGCCGCTTTATCCCCTTTTCACCTATTTGACCATATGCGTCATGGTGCTTCACAAGCGCGCATACCGTACCGATTATCTCGTTTGAAAGCTTAAGCCTCTTTAAAACCGTTTTCGCAATTCTTTCACTCGCGTTGGCATGGTCATAAAAGTGCCCTTCTCCGTCTGTGTATGTGTAGCATTCCGGTTTCCCAATGTCATGCAGCAGCATTGTCAGCCGTATCAGCTCGCCAGGCTCCGCAGCATCTATTGCGTGCAGCGTATGCTCCCACACGTCATAGCAGTGCCATTTGCTGTGCTGCTCAAAGCCTATGCAGGGAGTGATTTCCGGTATGACTACAGCAAGAATATCTGAAAATTCACGTAGAATCCGCGCCGCACCGCTGCCCTTTAACAGCTTTAACAGCTCAACGGCTATTCTCTCCATTGACACATAAGACAGAAGCTCCCTGTTGCGGTGCATTGCAAGCGCGGTTTTCTCCTCTATTTCAAAATCAAACGCAGCTGCAAAGCGCATAGCGCGCAGTATCCTCAGTGCGTCCTCATTGAAGCGTTCATCTGCCGTCCCGACACAGCGTATAATCCGCGCCTTTAAATCCTCCGTGCCGCCAAAATAATCGCGCAGTCCGTTTTCATCATTGTAAGCCATAGCGTTTATCGTAAAATCACGGCGGTTCACGTCCTCCCGCAAATCTGTTACAAAGCTTACATAATCCGGCTTGCGCCTGTCGCTGTAAGTTCCTTCGGTGCGGTAGGTTGTTATCTCGTAGCCGACATGATTAATCATAAGTGTAACAGTTCCATGCTGCAAGCCTGTTTCAATTATGTGCATATCCGAAAAAACAGCCTCAACCTGCTCCGGCAGCGCGCTTGTGCATATATCCCAGTCATTAGGTACCGCGCCTGTTATGCTGTCGCGTATGCAGCCTCCCACGGCATAGGCTTCATAGCCGGAAGCCGAAAGGCGGGAAATAATTTGCTTCACCGGCTCCGGCATATTTATTTTCAATGCATTTTCCCTCCTCTATTCTGCAAGCCTTTCAGATAATCTCAGCGTCCATTCGCGCCATATTTTTAATGCAACGGCTGTTGACGCGCCGCTTGTATCTAGCGGCGGCGACAGCTCGTTAATATCCGTACCGACAATATTCAGCCTGCCAAGCTTAAGTACTGCTGCGAGCAGCTCATTAAATGTCACACCGCCCGCCTCCGGAGTTCCGGTGCCGGGAAATACCGACGGGTCAAGCACATCCAAGTCAAGCGTAAAATATACAGGCTTGCCTTCAAGCCTTTCAATAACCTCATCAAGAGTTTCAAAGTCAAACAAATGAGTTGTAACGTGATTTTTTCCCCAAAGGAATTCCGAGCGGTCACCGCTCCTAATTCCGAACTGAAAAATCCTGCCGTCACCCAGTATATCATGGCAGCGGCGCAGAACTGACGCGTGCGAAAGTCTTGCGCCGAGGTAATCGTCGCGCAAATCCGCGTGAGCGTCAAAGTGGATTATATGCAAATCTGGATATTTTTCAGCAGCCGCCCTTACCGCGCCGAGCGTGACAAGATGCTCTCCGCCAATCATCATCGGCAGCTTGCCGTCATCGAGAATTGTGCGCGTAATGTCCGTAATAGCGTCAAGCGCAAGCGATGAATCGCCGAAGCACAGCTCCAAATCTCCTGCGTCAAATATCGGATAATCCTCCAAATCAAGCTTCTGATACGGACTGTAGGTTTCAAGCCCGTAGCTTTCCGCCCTCATTGTGCGGCTCGCAAAGCGCGTTCCGGGACGATATGAGGTAGTCGAGTCAAACGGCGCGCCGAAAATCACTATTTTTGATTCCTCATATTCGTTACCGCAGCCGAGGAAGGTTTCTATATTCTTATTCAACATCCTTTAACAGCTCCTCTACGTAATTTGGCAAATAAAACGAGCCTATATGCAGCTTCGGATTGTAGTATTTTGTTCCGATGCCGAGCGCGCTCCACTTCGCTCCGTGAAGGTCGTGAATCGGGTGATACTTTTTCGAGGCAAAGCCGAACAGCCAATGGCCTGACGGATAGGTCGGAATGTGAACCTGATAAACGCGGCTTATCGGGAAGGACTCAACAATCCTCTTATGCGCACGCTGCATTGCCTCAGCATCAGCAGGGTAGAACGGACTCTCATGCTGATTGACCATAATTCCGTCCTCATGCAGAGCTTTGTAGCAGTTTCCGTAAAATTCCTTTGTAAAAAGCCCCTCACCCGGTCCGAACGGGTCGGTGGAGTCAACTATAATTATATCATATTTGTCCTCGCAGCGGCGGATAAATTTCAAGCCGTCCTCGTAATAGAAATGGACACGCCTGTCGCTGAGCGCGCCGGCTGTCTGAACGAGGTGCTTTCTGCATACCTCGACTACCAGCTCGTCAATCTCCACGAGGTCAATGCTTTCAACCGTGTCATATTGCGTCAGCTCACGGACGGTTCCCCCGTCGCCGCCGCCTATAACAAGAATGCTTTTTGCATTTGGATGCACCGCCATAGGAACATGAGTAATCATTTCATGATAAATAAATTCATCCTTCTCAGTAAGCATCATATATCCGTCAAGAGTAAGGAAACGTCCGAACTCCGGAGACTCGAAAATATCAATCCTCTGAAATTCGCTCTTTCCCGAATAAATCTGGCGGTCAACCTTTATTGAAAAATGAACGTCGGGTGTGTGCTGCTCGGTAAACCATAAATCCATTTGTTTCTCCCTACCTTACTATAAAATAACTGTCATCCTTCATGACATTCAGCTTATCTGTATTAATATCCTCTGTACCCAGCAGAGTGCAGTTTTTTTCCTTGGCATAATCTATATAGTCAATTATTTCCTTAGTAACAAGCTCTCCCGGCGCAAGAATAGGTATGCCCGGAGGGTAGCACATTACAAACTCTGTGCAGATTCTGTCGGCAGCTTCATGCAGCGGACAAGCCTGCTTTTCGGCATAGAATGCCTTCTGCGGCGCATGTATTACCTTCGGGCTTATATATTCGCTTTCTATCATGCCCGTTTTATCACGCTTGTAAAGCCGCTGAATTTCGGACAGCGCACTTATAAGCCTCTCAATATCCTTCGGTCTGTCGCCTACCGATACATAGGCAAGCAGGTTTCCCAAGTCGCCGAACTCGGTCTGAATATCATAATCATCGCGGAGAATATCATATACCTCAATTCCGGCAAGTCCCAAATCAAGCGTGTGTATTGAAAGCTTTGTGCCGTCAAAATCATATATTGAGTCGCCGTTGATAAGCTCTCTGCCGTAGGCGTAAAAGTCGCCTATACGGTTGATTTCTTCCCGTGCATACTCAACAAGCTCCTTGATATTGCTGATTATTTCTTTGCCCTCTAGAGCAAGCTTACGCCTTGAAATATCAAGGCTTGACATTAGCAGATATGAACCGCTGGTCGTCTGCGTAAGATTTATAATCTGGCGCACATAGTCAAAGTTGACGTTCGGACCCGTCAGCAGGAATGAGCTTTGCGTAAGCGAGCCGCCGCTCTTGTGCATACTAACGGAAGCCATGTCCGCGCCTGCCGCTATCGCGGGACATGGCAGACCGTCGCCGAAATAAAAATGAGTTCCGTGCGCTTCATCCGCAAGAACCATCATGCCATGCTCGTGCGCAAGCTTAACGATTGAGCGTATATCAGAACAAATTCCGTAATAAGTCGGATTGTTCACAAAGACTGCTTTCGCGTCCGGATTTTCGCGGACTGCGCGTTCCACTTCGCTTACTCTCATTCCAAGGGAAATTCCGAGGTCCTTGTTAGTATCGGGGTTTACGTAAACCGGAATCGCTCCGCAGAGTATCATTGCGTTGATGACCGAGCGGTGTACGTTTCTCGGCAGAATCAGCTTATCTCCGGCCTTGCATACCGATAAAACCATGCTCTGAACAGCGGAGGTAGTGCCGCCGACCATAAAAAACGCGTGATGCGCGCCGAACGCGTCCGCGGCAATTTCTTCCGCTTCCCTGATTACGGAAACCGGGTGGCAGAGGTTGTCCAAAAGCTTCATGGAATTTACGTCCACGGACATACATTTCTCGCCTAAAAATTCGGTCAGCTCCGGGTTTCCCTTGCCGCGCTTATGTCCCGGCACGTCAAAGGGGACGATCCTCATTCTTTTGAGTTTTTTTAATGCGTCAAGAAGCGGTGCTTTTTTTTGGAGTTCATAATTCAACTGCGCTCTTTCCTTTCTTTTCAGAATACATTTTTGCCGCTGTATATTTCAATCATTTCCTTCCTGAGGCTTTCGGAAATTTCCGTACGAACCTCATCACTGAGGTCATACACATTTGTATTAAAGAGATAATTGGCAAGATCCAGTTCCTTAATCATCATTTTTGTATGGAACAGATTTGCCTGATACATATTCATATCCATAGCGTTGTAGCGGTTAAGGGTTGCCTCATCGATATAATCCTGAATTGAGGTTATATCGTGGTCGAGGAAAAGCTTTTGCCCCGAAACGTCACGAGTAAAGCCTCTTACGCGGTAATCCATCGTGATTATGTCCGAGTCAAAGCTTCCGATTAAATAGTCAAGCGTGTGCAGTGGAGAAATCTCTCCGCAGGTTGCTACGTCAATATCCACACGGAAGGTGGCAATACTTCTGTCCGGATGAAATTCCGGATAGGTGTGAACCGTTATATGACTTTTGTCGAGATGTGCAACGATTGTGTCATTGTAATTGAGCGCGGCATCCTCAAGATTTTCGCCGGCAGGCTTCATGCTGCCGTCCGCTATGAGGAAGGTAACGCTCGCACCCTGCGGCTCATAGTCCTGCCTTGAGACGTTCAGGACATGAGCGCCTATCATTTCCGTAAGCTTGAACATCATTTTCGTAAGACGCTCGGAATTGTATTCCGAATCAATATAGGCTATATAGTCAAGCTGCTCGCGCGGCGACTTTGCATAGCATACGTCATAGATGTTAAAGCTCAAGGACTTTGTAAGATTATTAAAGCCGTAAAGTTTCATTTGTATAATCCGAACTCCTTTCACCAATGCGTTTGGGAAAAGAGAAGCAAGCAGATTGCCGTTATGAGGGGCGCAGACGTACGCTGTACTTAAAACCCCGAATGACGGCAAGATGCGCCGCTTGTCTTTTCCCAAACTCTATTCTCCGATTATTTCAAATTAATATATATAACGTCCACACCCTGCTCCTTGGCATATTCTATCGTGTCACCCGTACCGCTCGGCACGCCGGACCATACCGCGATAACCACCGCGCTCCGGTCAACCATATAGTGGTCGCGCTTGAGAAAGCAATCCTCCGTATATTCCTCCTGAAGGTATGTAGCCTTATCGCAAAGCTTCATTATTTCATGATAGCGGGGGCGGTTCCACTCTGTCCACTCATTATACTGTAAAAGATACGGAATGGCACATTCAAGAGTGATGTCCGGGTATGCTTTTTTCAGATCCAGTATAATATCGGCGGCCCAACGGTCAACTCCGTCTGCCATACCGCTTAAAAAGTGCTTTATTCCGTGATTATCTATAAGGTCAATAACTGCCGCACGCATACGCTCCTTGATACGCTGACAGCGCGGATCATTTTCGTTATGCTCAAAGTCAAAAAACATGGGACGGTGTCCCGTGAAACAAGCGGTGTACTCTCTCATTATGTATCTGTCCTTTCCTTATAAAATATTAATATTACCAGCTCGCCGCCTTGAAGTATCCGCCTTCGATTTCCGGTTCATCTGTTTCAACCGGCTTTTCGTCCGCGTCGCGCAGCTCAATCAGTCCCTGATGAGAGCAGTCCTTTTTCAGTCCTGCCTCAATGAGTCTTGCCGCCTTTTCCTTTTCACCGAGTCCAAGGTAGCCGAGCGCGCCCATGTAGCAGCAGTGAACATAATTATTCCTGTCAAGATCTGCGTCAAAAGCACAAAGATCCGGCAGGCTTGCCGCGAAATAATCAATCTCGCAGCGGTCGTCAAGATGTTCCTCAAAGTAATTGATAAGCTTACGGAAGCGGCGCACCGCGTGAGTATGATGTCCGAGCTTTTCAAGCGCAAGCGCACTGTAGAAGAACATCTCCGGAGGCGTATCGTTATAGTACCTTGCCGAGCCGAGGGTGTCGGGGCACATTGCAGCTTTTCCGAAATTGCTGTTAGCATCTATGAGGTCAATGCTTTCGCAGGCACAGCCCATGAGGTAGTATATATCGCAGTCAAGCGCGCCTGCCAGCTTGCCTTCACCGAGGTTTTCGGGATATACAAGCGCATTGGAGAGTATTTCAAGCGCGCCTTCGCTGTCCTCCGCGGCAAGGCATTCCTTTGCTATACCGATGCACGCGCGGCGGTACTGGGCTGTAATTTTACCTTCTCCGCCCTCCCACGGATGGAAGGTGTGCTTTGATATCTGCTTTAACGCAAGCCTGTAGTAACGCAGGTCATTAAGCAGCGTTACATATTCTATATACAGATCGTCACGCTTGAGCACAAGATCAATATTAGCGTTAAAGTCCTTCATACGTTTTTTCTGCGGCACATTTGTAAGCTTGCGCAGACAGTCATATTCATAATAAATTCTTGCGTTGTCCGGCGCAAGACGCCTTGCGCGTTCCATATGCTGCATTGCGTTTTCCTCATCGTGCCTGTGGTTATAATATGCAAGAGCAAGATTGCGGTGAGTTTTGGGTTCGTTCGGAGCCAACTCAAGTGATTTTTCCCAATATTCAACAGCCTCGTCAACTCTGCCTTTATCGTAAAGCAGGCAGGCAAGCAGATACGGCGCAAGCGGGTCTGACGGATTATGCTCGATGGCATATTCCAGAACACATATATCCGTTAATCTGTTCGGCAGGTTTACGTCGCGGCATTTTGACGCAATTTCAAGCTCCACCTCGCTGTTCGAGTAGTATGCCATGTAATAATGAAGCATAGGTCTTTCCGTCTGCGAAATCAGCGCGAGAACCTTTCCGGCGTCGGTATAAAGTCCCGCGTCCGCATATACGAGCGAAAGCTCAATGTAATTATGCAGATTCGCGCGCATCAAGCTCGTAAGCTCGTTAAGAGCCTTGAAATCGTTTGAAATCCTGTACAGCTCATATCGGCAGCCGGTATCCAGAGGATCAAGCGCGCGTGTTTCCTCGGCAAACGCCTTTGCCTCTCCGCACCTTTTGAGATGGCGGAGAACCGCCGTTTTTATGTTTCTTGCACTCAGGCTGTGAGCGCCGCGCGCAAGGCTTTGATTTACAAATTCAAGCGCTTCCTCAAAGCGTTCCTGTCTTGCGCAAAGACACGCAAGCTGATAGAAGCCTCTTACCTGCATTTTTGAATCCCAGACTGACTTATAAAACGCATCAAATGCCTCGTCAAATTTCTGCCTGCGTTTGAGCGCGATACCTAAGTTGTAGTATGGCTCACAGTCATACGGATTCGGATTGTAGGCTGTAGATTTCTTTATTGCGGCGCGGAAATGCTTTTCCGCCTTTTCAAATTCCCCGCGCTTGTAAAGCAGCTTTCCGTAGCCGTTATTCAAACGAATATCCGTTGCGTCGCGGCGCAGTCCCTCAAGGTAGTACGGCTCCGGCGAAAACGTTGCATGCCTGTACTGCTCCAGGTGTGTTGCAGTGAGAAACAGTTCCTCCAAAGAGGGAATGTCCTCCGGCTTTCTTACCGCCCTTGCAGGCTCCGGCAGCTTTTCTCTTATCTCCGGCAGAGGCGAGTACTGAACGAGTATTTTGTCATTCGTATCGCGCACGCAGAGTGAAAGCCTTGTTATATCCTCAATATCCTCTTCTTCAAGCTCAATTGAACGTTCATAAGAGCTTGTAGGGTCAAGCTCCGTGGTTTCGCGGAAGTATATGGTATTGGTGCCGCCCGTAAGCGTGACTGACGCTTTCAGCTGCGACGGAGCGTACACATGCACGTATGCCTTGCCGCCGCTGACCTCAAGATTGACCATCGCGTCAAGCGACGCGTTTTTCACAGCTCCGATATTTTTGTACGGCACAAAATACTGGCGAAAGCTTTTTTCCTCGTATGGAGCGATAAATGTAAAGTCAGGCTGATTATCTGTAAAAACGCCCGCCATAAGCTCTAAGTAAGATCCGTTTTCATCTGTTAAATTACGGTTCCATGCCCTTCCGAAATCACCGTTTCCCCATGTACACTGCTGTTTTCCGGGAGCAATGTGATGGTCGGCGATATGAAGAAGCCCTGCGTGTTTGCCGTGGTCATAGTTTCCTATAAAGTCATAATCGCTGTGGTATGCCATGTACGAGGTAGGAACGGGGATGTTCCTGCTGCGTGAGATGTCCACGCCCTCACTATAGTCGGTTTTGTAGTAAACTCCGGTTGCAATGGGAAACTTTGAAACATCGCGTCTGCCGTGATCCATAACCGCCCGTACATCCGGCGGAAAAACCGACTGCGTATTTTCATTGACAGAAACAGCCGAGTTCGCCCACCAAAGGAAGGTCTGCGGCGTATCGTTTGGGTTATAGAGCTGGGCCTTGATTTCAAGATATGCCCTGCCCGGATAAAGCGTATAGCCCGCCATGCCCTTTGTGTGAAACATCTGCTCAATCTCGCTGACCCATACGGTAACAGAGCCGTCCTCGTTCTCCTCAATTGTGTAGTCAAGCGGAAAGAAGGCGGACGGTCTGTGGTGCTGCGGCCAGTTAAGCTCGATTCCTCCGGCAACCCAAGGCCCCGTAAGTCCGACAAGCGCCGGCTTTATAACTTCATTATAATAAACTGCGTCATAGTTATTTGTTTTATCAAGAATTCTCTGAATTCTTCCGCCGATTTCCGGCAGAATCATCACGAGAAGATATTCATTTTCAAGATAAACGGCGGTATATTCCTGCGGCGTTTTTGTATCCGAAATGCCCTCGGTAACGGTATGAGGATAAATTCTGCCGCTTGAACCCTGATATACTCGCCGGTCAAGAAACATCGGAAGCTCGGTCGGAGCATCCGGCTTGTAGGTTGGTATTGTGGTTTGCTGAACTGAAACCTTTACTTTTGTCATAATATCACCTCAATTATATTATACACTACAAAACCGGAAAATGCAAGAAGTTTTAAAAAGAGCCGACACAAAACTTTGTGTCAGCTCTTGATGTTATTTGCATGCGTTTATCATGCTTTCAATTTTCTGGGGCGTGTCGCCATGTATACGATAAATTCTTTTCATCGGCGAAGCAATGTCGCTCTGATATTTTACAATACCGTGAGTAGTTGTGAAAGTAGTTGTATATCCGAGATTTTCTTTTAATATATTATCAATCCGATAGGTGTACTGTCCTGACGGATAAGCAAAGCTTTCTGTTCCGTGACCGAGAATATTATATACTCTGCTGCTGCAGTCCTTAACATCCTCGATAATCTCATTTACTTTCAAATCATCGCTTACATAATCATCATAAGTCCATCCGTAATTATGAACGGCTGTCGTATGGTTTCCTATTTCAACCAAGCCGGAAGCATCCAGTTCCTTTATCTGCCATGATTTCAGATAACCTGTTTTATCGATTTCCGAGCCGATCAGATATACAACGGCCTTTGCATTGTATTCCTGCAAAAGAGGAAAAACAACGTCATAAAAATCATCATAGCCGTCGTCAAACGTTAAAACCATATTTTTTCCCGGATGTGCGTACCACATTTCGGAAGGCTTTAAAAAGGTATATCCCAATTCCGTGAAATACTCCAGATCCTCCCTAAGCTCATTGTCGCTTATTCTGTAGGTTGAAAGCGTAAGCGGGTTATCTGTTACGCTGTGATAGCATATTGCCGCTATATTCAGTCTGTCATCCGCAGAAGCGCTGAAATTTACCAGGGTTATGATTGCTGCTGCAAGAAATATAATTCTTTTCATATATGCTCCTTTTTATTCATTTGCGGTTACAAAACCATCGTTGTATTCTGTAACCGCATTGTACATTCCCTCCGGAAGATCAGCCGCAATGTAATTAAAGTATGAGGTGTTCCGGAACAGGGCAAGTCCTCCGGCGGTATTCATAGCTGTGCCTATCCATCTGAATTCACCCGACTGCGGCGTCATGCAGTATATTTTTCCGTATTCATCGGTCTGCATTACATACAGAACATCATTTGTATAGTCATAATTCATAGACGTAATATTATTCAGAGGGTTGCCGTCCGAATCCGAGCTGTATATTGTATTTCCGAATTTCAATCTGGTTATTGGGATTTCTTCAAGCGGAAATTCCAAATCAACCACATGCATAGAGCCGTACGTATCCAAATAATACACATTATTGTTTCCGACTGCAAACTGTTTTATTTCGGAAAGCATATTTTCGTGCGCGAAGTTCGTTATCTGCACTTCATAATTATCCATTGTTTTCAGAGGTATCATGTGAATGGTCGAACGTGTATCCGAATCACAGTAGAACAAATAATAATCAAGCATATTGTTTTTCATTATGAGATTATATACATTGTTGTCCGTAAGATATTTGAACCCCGTTCCGTCCAGATTGCATGAGAACAGTCTTCCGTTTTTTTCGCCGGCTGTATCTGTTTTTATTCCGTAAATCTTATTTTTCAGAACAAAGGCTGTCGCACAGCGAATATCCAACTTTGTTCCGTATTCGTCAATAAATGTTATGAAGTATGCCACCCCGGTGTTTTCTACCGCCGCATTGAGCCTGTCGTCGGAATCGATATAATAAATATACGGACCGCTTCTGGACAGGCTTCTTACTTCTGGGTTCCCGGGCAGCTCGTCGGAAAGATTTGCGATTGTAACACCGTCCGATTTAAGATACAGCGGTGAATCCGTGAGATTATTTCCGAATATCTCATAGCCGAGATGCATCTGCTTATACCGCCTTATAGAGTTATACTCGTCCAAAAATATGCTGTAGTCTGTTCCGCTGACAAACATAATTTGTGAATATTCCTCATTCCATGCTGCGTATGAGCCGGTCAGCGCCGCAAGGTATCCCATGGGCGCATACAGCGTACCGCGTATATTATAAATCGCGACAGTACGCATACTGCCGTCGGCTGCCGGATATTCGAATGTTTCTCCGACCTTGTGATAATAATACGCGCCGTTGTATTTTATTTCTATTGCGCCCTTATCCCAATGGTTTGCGGGGTCTCCGTTTATGAATCTGTAGCTGTTGTCCGGAAGCTCGCCTGCGACAGAGCCTGCATCGGCAATTCCGGTAATATCACATATATATCTGAAAGGAAGATATGTATTTCCGTCGCTTGAAATCTGAGGCGCAACCAAAGCACCCTTCGAATCGCGAAGTTCGATATATTTCAGGTAATCGTATTCATCATTTGAAATAGCAATGGTTTCTCCGTCTCTCATACACAAAAATGTTCCCTGCGCAGCCGCAAAAACCGGAGCAGAGAGCGCAGCCGCAAAAGCAAGAGCTGCCGCAGTCTGTCTTATTTTCATTTTAATCTCATCCTTTTATCGTTTTTTTGCCTGTTGTAATACTCTATTTGTTTATTATACTACTATTTAACAGAAATTTCAACCCCTGTTTCATGAAAATCATTAATTTGACATAAAATTTTAAAAATCGAACAAAAAAAGGACGTTCATTCGAGGGGGAGACCTCGGAACGTCCCTTTTTATATGGTTTTTTATCTTATAACAAGCTTACCGTAAGCTCACTATAAGCCTATTATAAGCAATTATAAAGTTCCTTTAATCTCGCCTATTGTTACAGTTTTGATGCTGACGGTTTTACCCTCGCCTGCCGCGCCGTTCAATGCAGCGTTGGCATCGCCTGCATTTGTGCTGTCTGTAACGATATTCTCTCTGTTGAAGAATGAGAATCTCATTGTCGGATTTATAAATTCTTTTTTCATTGTTATCCTCCTCCTTCTCGATTATTTGATTACCGCTTCTACGTTCGTAACAGACGACAGCTTATTGTCGCCGTCCTCCTGAATAATAAGACCCGCAACGGTGTCAACGCCCGTAATTTCCGTATCGTGAGGAACCTCGTATACCGAACCGTCGATAGTAACGTTCCATGTAATCTTATATGTTGTACCGGCCGCCGGCTTTGTTATTTCAGCCTTCCATGCGGCTGCCGGTCTGTCTGCGGTCTGTGTTGTATATTCGCCTAACTTCTGGGTTGACGCTGACGGCTGATCCGGAGTCGATGCTGCTTTTCCTTCAACCTTAATATTATCAACTGTTAATCTCTGGTTTCTTGCTAAGTTTACATTAATCTTTGCGGGAGCACCGGCATTTTCAACCGAAATAGTCGATGTCTGACCGTTAAAAGTCGTTGTTACGGTTCCTTCAACCGTATTAACTTCAACCTTTATTTCTGAACCGCTTATACTCGGATTTTCCATTGCTACACCATTAATTGTACCTGAAGTAATAGGACCGCCTTCGCTGCCGTCTGATGTATGTGTAATTGTTGAAAGAATATTTCCCGCAGCGTCTGCAACCTTTACGGTTGACGTTGATGCTTCCGGTTTTGCATCATATAAAGACTCTGTATATGTCAATGTATATATATCCGCCGCATCAGGTATATATGTCATTGAAATTGACATATCTCTGCCGCCGCTGCCGCCGCCGATGAACTGGGCAGCGTCATTCTGAATTCTTGCCCATACATTGCTGTTTCCGGCACCTGTCTGTATTCCGTATAAGCTTTGTGAGCCGACATTTGAGAAATCTTCATAGAACTGTACGCCGTTTTCGGACGGTGTTAAAACAACCTCTGCATCCTTATCCTTGTCAAACGATACGGCTCCCGTTGTTCCGTCATTATAACCGCCCTTTACTACGGTATATGTTTCCGTCTTGGCTGCTTCATCCTTTATAACCAGATTTCCGAGGTAGTCTGTATAGCCAACGACACTGCCATTAGAATCCTTAACCGCTGCATACGGAGCTGTCTTAATTGTAACATCATGCATTTCAACGTCGGTTGTTTTTACGTTAAGCTTAAGGTTTGAAATACTCTGCTCACGTGCCGTAACAGTATAAATCGCAAAACCAATCTTTTTATCCGCATCGTTTACCAAAGCGTCTTTAACATCGACGGTGAGCGTCTTTGATGTATTAGCAACACTTTCTGTCGTATAAATTGCACTAACAGTACCGATTGCCTCGCTGTTATTAACTGAATTCCACGTCGCCGTTGCGGCGTCCCAATTCGTATCGATTACAGCTACCGTTATGGATGAATTCTTACCGCTGACCGTACAAACCGAATCAAATGTAAGCGTCGCCGTATCGATATTTTTACCAACTAATGAAGATGCGTCAAACTGTGTGATAGCGAGATAAGATCCGCCGTAGTTGCTTTGTGAGTTTTTAAACAGACCGCCGCTTATTTGCGACCGTGTAGCAGTCCATGATGTTGCAGCCGCATCATACTTTGCCGTATCAGCATCACCGGCATGTATTTGTGTTGTACCTGTCGGTACAAAGCTGACCGTATCGTCGGCTGTTGCCGTAACAGCGAAACCCGCAAACACAGAAGCTGTCATAGCGAAAGCAGCAACTGAGCTTACTAATTTTTTCATGTTCATGAAAAAAACCTCCTTAATATAATGAAAATAAATACTCGGCATTTTACAAATGACTGCTCATTCTCTCCCCAAAAATACCGGTATACCCTTGTATACAGGACAATTATACCAAAAAAAAAAAAAACAGTCAAGCATTTTTTTGGGCAAATTATACATTTTTTAAAATTTGTAAAAAATCTACAAATAAAAACGCAAATATTTGTTGATAATGTATTAACATTTTGTGAAAATGTACAGAAGAATCATTGGAACAGGAGCTGTCAGCACAGGAGGCAGCGGGGGAGAATTCTGCTGACCGTGGGAAAGGGGTTTTAAAAGAAGTATTGTGTGTAATTAAATGGAAAAAACGTATAATGGAACAATTTTTAAGGCTTTTTTGCAGGAAATGCTTTTTATGGCTTTTTCTGCCAATCTTTGTGCGTAAAAAATATGTTGAGATACGAAAAAACACGATTAACTGAAATCAGTTAATCGTGTTTCGTGAATAAGCTGTACATTTTGCTCATCCATGCGGTTTATAAGAGTATCTGTTTTAATCGTATCTGCGATTAACCGAAATATCTCTTTAACATACCCTCAAAGCCCTTGCCGTGTCTTGCCTCGTCCTTAGCCATTTCGTGAACCGTATCGTGGATAGCATCATAGCCAAGCTCCTTAGCTCTCTTTGCAAGCTCAAGCTTACCTGCTGTAGCGCCGCACTCAGCCTCTGCTCTTAACTCAAGATTCTTCTTTGTTGAAGGTGTAACAACCTCGCCCAAAAGCTCGGCAAACTTTGCGGCATGCTCAGCTTCCTCGAGAGCAGCTCTCATGTAGAACTCGCCTACCTCCGGATAACCCTCTCTGATAGCCTGTCTGCTCATTGCAATGTACATACCGACTTCTGTGCATTCGCCTTCGAAGTTAGCCTTTAAACCCTCATATACATCAGCTTCAACCTGATCCTTTGCGCCCACACCGATTACGTGCTCGCATACAAAATTGAGAGCTGCTCCCTCATCCATCTTTGTAAACTTCTCGCCCGGAATGCCGCACTGCGGACATTTTTCCGGCGGGTTATCTCCTTCGTGAACATATCCGCATACAGGACATACATACTTTGCCATAATAGTTTTCCTCCTAAAAATAACTTTAATTTATTAATAATATTATTAATATCTTCATTTTAAAATTTTTTATACGGATTGATTTTCCGTGTCAAGGCATTTTTTACACAATCCATAGAAAAATAAAGCCTTTCTGTCAACGCGCGCGCCGATGCTTTCCTGAACATAATAATTTAATGTGTCGGGAACAGGCGCCGTTACATCGATTACAGCACCGCATTTTGTGCAGACAAAGTGGTCATGCGGCTCGGTAAAGCCATCGTAATGCTCGCTGAAATCACCGATTGAAAGGCGTAAAATTTCGCCGGAACTGCTCAGCTGCGCAAGATTGCGGTATACCGTACCCTTGCTGGTGTTCGGATATTCCCGGCAGATTTCCTCATACAGCCATTCCGCCGTAGGATGTGAACGCGTGGAGCGTAAAATCTTTTTCAATGCTTCGCGCTGCCTGGAATAATTCACCAAAATCTCCTCCTCTGAAAATAGCTTGTAAAGCCTTCGGCAAGGCCCTTACTGTTTTTATTATAGCACATAAATTCGGATTTGTCAACAGAAAAACAGAAATAATTCTTATATTTTGCTTGCGTATAAGAAAATAGGGGTATTTTATTATATCTAGAGCTTATATTTTTCAGAGTATTCCGGCGGGGAAAAATATATTGTGGGAATATATGACAAACCCTATCTTGTACAAAAAACACTGAAAATTAAACAGAAAATTTAACAAAATGCCTTGCAAAATATTAAAAGTTGTGTTATGATATAAGTAACTGAATTTATGGAATAATTGATTTCGTATTAAGGAGAGGAGAAACAATGAGAAATTCATTTAGTAAAAAGCTTAAAAAAGCCGCTGCATTCTCAATTGCGCTGGTTCAGGTCGGAACTCTCGGCATAGCTGTTCCTACAGTTACCGCAAATGCTCAGGCGGCAGCTACGGTTACGCGTAATATGGAAAACCTTGACCGCGGTGTTGTAGCGATGAAGGTAGATAACGGTACATATATTTCGTGGAGGCGTCTTGGAACAGAGCCGGCGTCAACAAATTTTGAGCTTTACAGAAATCAGGAAAAGATTGCTGAGGGCCCTATTACAAATTACTCAGACCCGGACGGTCAGCTGGGTGACAGCTATACTGTTGTATGCAACGGTACAATGTCCGAGCCGTTTGAAGTTCTTGAGGATAACTATATTGAAATCCCAATGGCTGAAACTCCGCAGAGTGATACAATGATTACGGACCGTAACGGTATTTATTACGGCGCCTATACTCCGGGCGACGGCACATACGGAGATCTTGACGGAGACGGTCAGTATGAAATTATCGTATTATGGTGCCCGCCGGACGCAAAGGACGCTGCTTCGGGCGGACGTACCGGTAAGGCATATATAGATGCTTACAAAATGGACGGAACATTTATGTGGCGTATTGATATGGGTTATAACATCCGTGCAGGCGCGCATGACACCATGCTCATGGTTGAGGACTTCAACAATGACGGTAAGGCGGAAATGATTTTAAGAACCTCCGACGGTACAATCGACGGTCAGGGCAATATGATCGGTGATGCTTCAAAGGGTACTACCTACGAGGATTCGTGGGCTGCGTTAAACGGCGGCAAGAACCTCCAGGGCCCGCTTTATGTAACCTGCTTTGAAGGTGAAACGGGCAAGGCGCTCGATACAATTGACTTCTATCCGCAGAATACGATAGGTTCAATGGAAACCTGCTATTCCTTCGGCGATGACTTTGGTAACCGCTGTGAGCGTTATAATTCCACAATTGCTTATCTTGACGGCGTTACTCCGTCGGTTGTAATGGGACGCGGTTACTACTTCGGTAAGAACGGCAGACAGAGACAGGCTGCGGCTGCATACAGCTTCAAGAATAACAAGCTTACATGTGACTGGAAATTTGATACGGAGTCAAGCGGCGAGGGATACAAGAGCGGCTATGAGAAATATGTCGGTCAGGGTAACCATCAGCTTGAGGCAGCCGATGTTGACGGAGATGGCTTTGACGAGGTAACTACAGGCGCGTTATGGTATGATCAGGATGGTACAGTCTTATGGTCGTCACAGCTTGAGCACGGCGACGTTGTTCACGTGGGTGACTTCCTTCCGACAAATCCGGGTCTTGAGGTTATGACAAGTAAAGAGGACTATTCGGATGAGGCTGATAAGTTTGACTACTACCTCAGTCCTGAGCTTTCATCGATGGGATTCGCCGACGCGCTCGGCGCTGACCTTGAGGTACACAGACAGGTTTGGGGTCATGTATTCCAGGACGCAAAGACAGGCAGGGCAATTCAGATTGTAAACGGAACAAAGGATACCGGCCGTGGTATGATTGCAAATATCGGTTACGGTGACAGCTACTATGTAATGTGGGGTGCGGCAGGTACCGGTTATCAGGATGATAAGGGTACAAAGCTCCCGGATCTCGGCCTTTCGATGAACGGCAGAATTTACTGGGACGGCGATCTTCAGGATGAGCTTCAGGATCACAGAGGCGCAGGCAAGGAAATCGTAATTTCAAAGTATAATGATACAACAAAGAAGGGCGAAGATCTCTTTGTTCCGGCAGATACACATTCAATCAACTCTACAAAGGGTAACACCTGCGGTCAGGGAGATATGATCGGTGACTGGCGTGAAGAGTTTGTTACTTATGTAATTAAGGATTCACAGTCAGCTGACGAAAAGATGACAATCAAGGGCAACTTTGACAAGGATGTTGAGGTAACTGTTTCAAAGACGGTTTATCAGTATGCTTTGAGAATTTACACAACAAATATCCCGACAGAGTATAACTTCTATACGTTAGCTCATGATGATGTTTACAGAAACACATCGGGTACATACAACAACTGTTATAACCAGCCGCCGCATATCAGCTGGTACATGAACGACAAGATTGAGGGTTCGGAATACACAACACAGCCTGATGCGAACATCAAGCTTGTAGCAAACAAGTACACAGCTCCGGCATTTGACGCTTCAAAGCTTCCGGCGGCAGGCGAAAGAAAGCCGTCTGCATCAAAGCCGTCAACACCGGCTTCAAATGCAATTTCGGTTAAGCTCAACGGTACAGCTCTGTCATTTGACGTTGCTCCGCAGATTATCAATGACAGAACGATGGTTCCGATGAGAAAGATTTTTGAGTCGCTCGGTGCAACTGTTGAATGGGATCAGGATACAAAGACTGTGACGTCAACAAAGGGTGACAAGACAATCACAATGACAATTGACAACCCGGAAATGAAGGTAAATGACAGTTCTGTTACATTGGACAGCGCACCGACAATTGTCGATGACAGAACTCTCGTTCCGGTAAGAGCAATTGCGGAGGCATTCGGTTCAACGGTAGATTGGGACGGCGATACAAAGACGGTTACGATTGCGGATGGTTCAGCGTCATCGGATCCGGCTTCACCGGACGCAACTCCCGCACCGGCTCCGGCAAGCTTCAAGGGCTATGATTTTGCTCCTGAGGTACCGGCATATTCGTCAATTTCAGGTGTAACGGTGCTTTCAGAGGGTATGACAAGCTTCAATACCTTCCAGGGCGTTTACAAGAATGACCTCCAGTCATACATTACATACATCACAACAATCAACAACGCAGGCTTTAACAAGACTGTTAACGGTAAGACAACCACTTATACAAAGGGCGGAACCAAGGTTGTTGTTGTAGAGGGTGATGAAACTGTAACGGTAGCTATTACAAAATAAGAAACGATACAAATCACCGCAAAGCTAAGCTTTGCGGTGATTTTTTTAGAGCCTATCCGTAAATTTACCGGCAAATCCGGGAGTTATTTCAAATACGTTTCCGTTCAGATAATCCAGTACGCTTTTGCCGTTCAACCTGAATACAAGCTTATAGCTTGCAAGCCTGTAACGGCTGCGGCTTCTGCTGCCGCCGTATTTCGTGTCGCCTGTCAGAGCGTGACCGGCTGCGGCGAGCTGCGCTCTTATCTGGTGAGTGCGGCCTGTTAAAAGCTCTATTTCAAGCAGCGTTTTGTTGTCGCTGTGCGCGATTGCTCTGTAATTTAAGCTTACCGCCTTTGAGCCTTCGGCGGGATTTTTTGTTATTTTAACCCGCTTATCTCCTCTTGTAAGATTATCGCTGAGCGTTCCGGAGCCTTCAATTATGCCGTCGGCAATGCAGAGATAGAATTTGTGTATTTCACGGCTGCGTATTTTCTCATTTATGGCGCGCAGCGCTTCGGCATTTTTGGCGGCTATTATAATTCCGGAGGTGTTTCGGTCAAGCCTGTTGCACAGCGCCGGGGCAAAGCTGTGTTCGTTGTCCGGGAGGTATTCTCCCTTTTCGTATAAGTAGCTTTGAAGCTGATCGACGAGTGTTCCCGATGTGTTCCTGTCGTCTGCATGTACCACAATTCCGGCAGCTTTGTTTATAAGTATAAGGTTTGCGTCCTCGTAAACTATGTCAAGCTTATACGGTACGGGAACAAAGCCGCTGCGTCCGGTTTCATTGAAAAACTCGTCTTTAAGATACAGCGTAAGCTCATCGCCTTCTCGGAGCATATAGGCTCCGTCTTTGACGTGTTTGCCGTTTACTCGTATGCAATTCTTGCGCAGGCTTTTATAAAGCATATTTTTAGGCATTTTAGGCAGATATTTTGTAAGAAATTTATCAAGCCGCTGTGACGAGTCATTTTTTGTGATTGTTAGTTTTTTCATTATTTACTCCGTTTTTATCTGTAATTTTTAATTTTTTTTCTAAAATATATTGTAACATAAAAGTTTTTGTGTTACAATATATTATAAATGTTTTTTTATATTTTTTGAAAGGATTGAAAGTAATGAGTCTTTTAAACGGAAAGGGACTTGCCTCCGGTATGATGAAGGATGGCAAGGGAGTTGACAAGAATGCGCCGAAGAAAAAAGGATTTTTCTTGTTTTGGGATATAGTCTGGCACAAGCTTGGCAAATTTATTCAGGCAAACGTATTATATTCGCTGTTAAGTCTGCTTTGGATTGCGTTCCTGTATGTAATTGCTCCGGTAAGGCTGGAGTGGGTGCAGTCGATTGTGGGAAACGGCGAGGGCGCAGAGTATCAGGTGCAGGCAATGGTTTTCGGACTGCGTGAAATGTTTACCTTGATTATGTTTAATCTATGGGGAAATCCGCTTCTTGCTACGTCTTATGCGTATATAACGCGCTGCTTCACGCGCGGTGAGCCGGTCTGGATTTGGAGCGATGGTTGGGATGTTTTTAAAGATAACTTCAAAAAGTCGATTGCGCTGTTCTTTATTGATGCGGCAGTGATTATAATGGGCATAAATGCGATATATTTCTATTATGTTCAGTATATTTCAACCGGAGGCTATATGTGGCTGTTCGTTTGCGGACTGTTCTGTGCGCTCATGTTTATTTACACAATAATGCATTATTACATATATCAGATTATGATTACGTTTGAATGTACTTTAGGACAGCTGTTTAAGAATTCAATTCTCTGCTCGATTGCACATCTGCCGGTTGCGGTGCTGCATACCGTTATAAGTGCGGGTTTAATCATCCTGCTGTCGTTTGCGGTGTATCCGGGAATTGTTATTGTATTTAACATTCTTGTGGGTCTTTGTGTGACCCGCTATCCTATGGAATTCTATGCGGCGCGTGTAATTAAGAAGATGATTAATCAGCAGGAAAAGAATGAGAGCAAAAATAAGGCAAAAATCACATATTTAAAGAACGGAGAGGATAAATAATGGTTCTGGGCAGTTATGATGTAGCTGTTATCGGAGGCGGTCACGCGGGGTGTGAGGCAGCGTTTGCGGCGGCGCGTCTTGGAATGAAAACAGTGATGTTTTCAATTAGTCTTGATGCAATCGGCAATCTGCCGTGCAATCCGAGCATAGGAGGAACCGCGAAGGGACATCTTGTGCGCGAGGTTGACGCTTTGGGAGGCGAAATGGGAAAGGCTGCTGACGCGACGTTTATTCAGTCTAAGATGCTGAACCGGGGCAAGGGTCCGGCGGTACATTCTCTGCGCGCGCAGATTGACCGCGGACGCTACCACACTGAAATGAAGAACCGTTTGGAAAATCAAAAAAATCTGTATATAAAGCAGGCGGAGATTGTTGACATAAAAGTCGAGGACGGTAAGGTCTTTGGAGTAGTCACTCATACGGGAGTTGAATATGAGGTAAAGGCGGTTATAATCGCGTCCGGAACTTATCTTAAAGGAAAAATTTTGATTGGCAGCTATTCAAGGGAGAGCGGACCGGACGGAATGTTTCCGGCAAATGAGCTTTCGGATAATCTCAGACGTTTGGGAATAGAGCTGCGCCGTTTTAAGACAGGCACCCCGGCAAGACTTCATGCGGATTCGCTGCGCTATGATGAAATGGAAATAGAATACGGAGATGAAAAAATCGTTCCGTTTTCCTTTGAAAATGAGCATATCGAACGTGAACAGATTCCTTGCTACCTCGTGTATACGAACGAGGAAACGCACAGGATTATTATGGATAATCTTCACAGAAGCGCGATGTACGGCGGCTTGGTTGAAGGCATAGGCCCGAGATACTGCCCGTCAATTGAGGATAAGGTGGTGCGGTTTGCGCATAAAAACCGTCATCAGCTGTTTATGGAGCCTATGGGAGAGGGTACAAAGGAAATGTATGCTCAGGGATTTTCAACAAGCCTGCCGGAGGATGTTCAGCTTGCAATGTACAGGAGCGTTAAGGGTCTGGAGAATGCGGAGATTATGCGGAGCGCGTATGCGATAGAGTATGACTGCTGCGATCCTCAGCAGCTTAAGGCTACGCTTGAATTTAAGAGTATTGAAAATCTTTACGGAGCCGGACAGTTCAACGGAACCTCAGGCTATGAGGAGGCGGCGGCTCAGGGAATAGTTGCCGGAATTAATGCGGCGCTTAAGCTTAAGGGTGAGGAACCGATGGTTTTGAAGCGTTCGGACGGCTATATCGGTACACTGATTGATGATTTGATAACAAAGGGCACGAATGAACCATACAGAATGATGACGTCAAGGAGTGAATACCGCCTGCTGTTAAGACAGGATAATGCAGATGAAAGGCTTACGCCAATCGGCTACAGAGTAGGGCTTATCAGTGAGGAAAGATATTCAAGGCTTCAGAAAAAGCTGAAAATGATTGATGATGAGATTAAGAGGGCGGAGAACACAATAATACCGCCGAAGGCTGCAAATCCGGTTCTTGAAGGCTGCGGGTCTGCTCCGATAAAAACAGGCATGAGGCTGTCGGAGCTGCTGAAACGTCCGGAGCTTGATTATAACAAGCTTAAAGACATTGATGAAACAAGACCGGAGCTTCCGGATGCGGTAATTGAAGAAGCTGAAATCAAGATGAAGTATAAGGGATATATTGACCGTCAGCTGTCGCAGGTACATCAGTTTGAAAAGCTTGAGAAAAGGCTGCTGCCTGAAGATATTGATTATGAGAACATCCATGGGTTAAGGCTTGAGGCAAGGCAGAAGCTGAATAAGGTGCGTCCGAAGTCGCTGGGGCAGGCGTCAAGAATAAGCGGCGTTTCACCTGCGGATATGTCGGTGCTGATAATCTGGCTTGAAGCGAATAAGAGATAATAAGAGCTGAATTAAGCGAATCCTGCTTGGCGGTTTTCCGTCATATTACCCCGAAAATCCGGCGCATACCTATGTATGCCGAGGATTTTCGGAATAATCTGACCGGATGACTTGCAAAGCAAGTCATAGATGAGCTGTTTACAGCTCACCGCAGCAGGAAAAAATCCGGTTTCGCAATATTGTTCCTTAATTACGGACAGGCTCTGAATTATGCCGGATTTATTTTGCCGCAGGCGATTTTTTCACCGGAATTACCGGACGGCTGAGTTGTGAAATCATCCGGATTTTTATGAATGATTATTACGCGGTTAATTATATCGCTTACGGTAAAACGGTTAGTGAAAACGGACATATATGCATAGCCGTTATTGCCGAAAAGCGGCGGCAGGTCGCCGGCGTGGTAAGGATGCTCGCAGCCGCCCGGATTAAAGTGGCTGCCCGCGTCGGCAAACGGGTCGTTTGAATTGCCGGAGCATCCGGTACCGCTGTGAATGTGAAGGGCAAATATTCCGGGTCTGCACTTTTGTCCCGGCGGAAGTCCGTATATTTCTGCGGTTACAAGAACGCCGCTGCTCTTTTGCAGAAAAACGATTTTACCCTTTATCTGCGGATATGCGGAGCTTCCGCGGATGATTGCTGCGGCACTCGCCGCGCGTCTTGATCTTTTAATTTCCATATCAATACTCCATAAAATGAATTGCCGGAGCAGTATCACTCCTATAAAACTTTATTATATAGTATGAATATATTGGAATTTATGTGTTAAAGGATGTGGCGTTAATTTCGACACGTATTGACGATTCATTAATTTATTAAAAAGCTATTGAAAATATCACATAAATATGCTATAATATAGTAAAAAATAAAAAGGCGGAAAAAATAATGACAGCAATAATAGATTATGGCGCCGGAAATCTGCACAGTGTGAAAAATGCGCTTGATTATCTTGGAGCAGAGAGCGTGATAACCTCAGAACCGGATAAAATTCTTGCCGCTGACGCTGTGATACTGCCGGGGGTAGGAGCGTTCGGTGACTGTATGACAAGCCTTGGCGCTGCCGGATTGATTGAGCCGGTGAAACAAGCCGCACAAAGCGGCAAGCCGTTTTTAGGTATTTGCCTTGGCTTGCAGCTTATGTTCGAGGAAAGCGAGGAGGCTCCCGGAGTAAAGGGACTTGGCATATTCAAGGGCAAGGTCGTGAAAATCCCGGATACAGGACTGAAAATCCCGCACATGGGCTGGAACAATATCACTCCTGCAAAGGAAAGCAGAATACTTTCGGGAAACCCGTTTGTGTACTTTGTACACTCGTACTACATTCAGCCGGAGGATGAAAGCATTATCAGCGCATATACAGAATACGGTGTAAAGCTCGGCATTGCAGCGGAACGCGGAAATGTGTTTGCGGTACAGTTTCATCCCGAAAAGAGCGGTGCGGAGGGTATGAAGATACTAAAGCGTTTTATTGACCTTATTTAAGAATGAAAGGATTTATATATGTATGCAAAGAGAATAATCCCTTGCCTTGACGTCAAAAACGGCAGAGTGGTGAAGGGCGTTAATTTTGTGAATCTCATTGACGCGGGTGATCCGGTCGAGTGCGCTCAGATTTATGATAAGGCGGGAGCGGACGAGCTTGTGTTTCTTGATATAACAGCCTCGTCGGACGCGCGCGATACTGTGACGGATATGGTTAATGCGGTTGCAAAGAACGTGTTTATTCCGTTTACTGTAGGAGGCGGCATAAGAAGCGTCGAGGATTTCAGAAGAATTTTAAACGCGGGCGCGGATAAGGTGTCTGTAAACAGTGCGGCGGTTAAAAATCCGAAGCTTATAACCGAGGCGGCGGAAAAATTCGGCAGGCAGTGCGTTGTTGTTGCGGTTGACGCTAAGCGGCGTGAGGATAAAAGCGGTTGGGACGTTTATCTGAACGGTGGCAGAGTAAACACCGGAATAGACGCGGTTGAATGGGCGAAAAAGGCGGAGAAGCTCGGCGCGGGTGAAATCCTGCTGACAAGCATGGATTGTGACGGAACAAAGGCGGGATATGATATTGAGCTTACGAGAATTATAAGCGAAAATGCCGGAATCCCGGTAATCGCTTCCGGCGGAGCCGGAAGACCGGAGCACTTTCTTGAAGCGTTCCGTGACGCTAAGGCGGACGCGGTTCTGGCGGCAAGCTTGTTCCACTTCCGTGAAATTGAAATTATGGATTTAAAGAGGTATCTGAGCGAAAATGGGGAATCCGTTCGCTTGTAAAAGGGAGTTTGGAAAAAGATAAGCGGCGCATCTTGCCGCCTTTCGGGGCTTGAAGTACATTGAGTACGACTGCGCCCCTC
>JAUNPN010000202.1 GCA_030536655.1 bacterium
ATTAAATATGGATTTACGAGTAAAAAGAACAAGAAGCAGTATAATAAACGCATTTTTACAGCTGAGGGCAAAAAAGACTCTTGAAAGAATCAGCGTAAAAGAAATGTCAGAACTTGCCGGAATTAACAAAGCCACGTTCTATCTTCACTACAAGGATATTTATGACTTATCGGAAAAACTCGAAAACGAGCTGTTTGAACGCATATTCAAAAGCATAGAACATCCCGACGCGATTATATCCGACACACATTTATTTATTAAGGAGCTTATTGACGGTTTCACCTCAAACCAATCTATGATTGACATTATATTCTCAAATGAGCGCAGCAATATTCTTGTCGACCGCCTTGAAAAGAGTATGAAGGATTTTGTATACAAAAAATATCCGGAATACTCACATATCCCGGAAATCGATATATTCCTCACCTATTCGATCAAAGGAGGATACTATGCTTTTGCCGAAAATAAAAGCTGCGATATTCAGCTGCGAACCTCAGTTATAGGCGATATTGCCGAATATATTTCCGGCAGAATTGTGGCTGATGTTATCGGGAAATCATGAGCTTCGGCAGTTATAAACCGCTTTTATATCAAAAAACAGCGATACCTTAACGGCGCCGCTGTTTTTAACTGTATTCTTTAATCCTGCTTAAACTTTCTGCCTTTTGCAATAACGGTTGCACCAAATACCGGCAGCTGCGCCATTCTTCCGGCACGCCACGGCTCCTTACACAGGCGGTAAAACCATTCCAATCCTGTCTTACAGAAAAACTCCGGCGCCCTTTCCGCTGTTCCGGCAAAAACATCAAGACTGCCGCCTATTCCCATAGCTACCTTTGCATTAAGCTCATCCTTATGAGCGTCAATCCATTTTTCCTGCTTCGGCGCGCCAAGACACACAAATATCAAGTCCGCACCGGATTCATTAATCTGCTTCACTATTTCAGGCTCGTCCTCCGGCTTGAAATAACCGTTTCTTGTACCGGCAATCTTTAACCCCGGATACTTCGCCTTGAGATTTTTTTCCGCAATTTCAGCAATCCCCGGCTTTCCTCCGAAAAGGAAAAGAGAATGATCTGTATAATTAATCTTTTCAAGTACCTTACATGCTATGTCGTAACCTGCCGCGCGTTCCTTAATAGGCTTCTTTAAAATCCTTGAAGCATACACAACACCTATTCCGTCGGCAGTAAGCAGTGATGCTCTGTTCAGAATATCCGCAAATTCCGCGTCCTTATATGCAACCATGATAATTTCCGAATTAGGCGTGTACACCTCATGCATACCCTCCTCATTAAGAAATTCCATAATCTTATCAGCTGCTTCGGGAATCGTTACCATATCAACCTTTACTCCCAAAATGTTTACCTTTTCCATAGTAAATTCTCCTTGAGATGTTCTTATTACTCTTCATCAATTTCTCTGCCCATGAACTTCGCAACAGAGTAAACGTCCTTATCGCCGCGTCCTGACAAGCATACAATCAAAATCTGATCCTTACCCATGGTCGGAGCAATCTTTCTTGCAAGCGCTATTGCATGAGCAGACTCAATTGCTGGGATAATACCCTCAAGCTTCGAAAGATAGACAAACGCGTCAACTGCTTCCGAATCTGTTATAGGCAGATATTCCGCCCTGCCTGTTTTATGTAGCATTGCATGCTCCGGTCCGATACCCGGATAGTCAAGTCCCGCGCTGATTGAATAAACCGGCTTTATATTTCCGCCCTCATCCTGTAAGAACAGCGATTTCATACCATGCAGAACTCCGACCGTACCTCTTGAGATTGAAGCCGCCGTTCTTTCTGTTTCGATGCCGTCACCCGCCGCCTCTGCTCCGTAAAGCTTTACTGAAGGTTCGTCAATGAAGTCGGCAAACATTCCTATCGCATTGCTTCCTCCGCCTACGCAAGCCATTACAGCATCGGGAAGTCTGCCCTCAGCCTCCAGACACTGACGCTTTGCCTCAACACTTATAACACTCTGAAAATATTTTACAATCTCCGGATACGGATGAGGTCCCACAGCGCTTCCGAGTACATAAAAAGACTCGTCCGCATGAGCTGTCCACTGTCTCATCGCCTCATTGGTAGCGTCCTTTAAAACACCGCTGCCTGAGGTTACGGGATGAACCTGCGCTCCCAAAAGCTCCATTCTGAACACATTAAGCGACTGCCTTTTTGTGTCCTCAATGCCCATATATACATCACATTCCAAACCAAGCACTGCCGCAAAGGTTGCTGTTGCAACTCCATGCTGTCCCGCGCCGGTTTCTGCAATTACTTTTTTCTTACCCATTCTCTTTGCCAAAAGACACTGACCGATTACATTATTTATCTTATGTGCGCCTGTATGATTCAAATCCTCACGCTTAAGATATATCTTTGCACCGCCCAAATCCTTTGTCATCTTTTTGGCATAATATAATAAAGAAGGTCTGCCTGTATACTGCTTATGATAGAAATTCAGCTCATTCAGAAATTCCTCATCGTTTTTATACTTATTGAACGCCTCATCCAGTTCAATCAATGCATTCATAAGAGTTTCCGATGCGTACTGACCGCCGAATTCTCCGTATCTTCCCCTTTTTGCCATCGTAATTCATTCCTTTCCTGACTCGTCTCATCTCAACTTCATCCATTATACCATACTTTATACTTATAGTCAAGTCCTTAAAGATATTTCTATTTCAAAAATTTTCTTGCAATTATTTTTCTTTAATTCCCTTATTTACGCCATTTCCGATGCTATGACTGTTAAAAATATATCATATATACTTTTCCGCTTTTTCATATTTATCATTTTACTGATTTTTTACTGACTTCACATTTTGATTTAGTCATGCAATCTACCCCATACTCTTAGACAGTTTCGATATGACGTCATCCATATCAAGTCTTACATCGGCATATATGTTCATTGTCATATTTATATTTTCATGCCCCATGATGTACTGCACCGTCTTTAAGGGTACTCCTGCATAAATAAGCTCTGTTGCATAGTTATGGCGCAAATAATGAGGAGTTATATAAATTTTTTCATTTTCACCTAAGCAATTATTAATTTCTTTAATAATATTTGCCCATATTACAGCAAAATTTCCATTTGTTATAAATGTTCCATACCTTGTTTTAAATAAGTACTCTTCTTCTGCTTTTAGTTTTTCAATATATTCTTTTAGTATATTACTAAGTTTCGGTACTATAGGAATTTTCCTTATTCCTGCCGTTGTTTTTGGACAATGCTTCTCATATATCTTTCCGTTTTCGGTCATTGAAAGAGTACGTTTTACATAAATATAGTTTTCTTCCCAGTTTATATCAGACTTTTTGAGACTAAGCATTTCATTTCTTCTCATACCGGTATAGTACAAAATGGCTATTACTGCTTTTGACCTTTGACGTAATTTATCGCTTTCAATAACCGTTTCCACTGCATTCTTTTCTTCCGGCGTTAGTGCTCTTCTCTTAGATAATTTCATCTTTGGCTTATCTATTTTATCTATTACGTTTTTATTTACAAGTTCTCTTTTAACCGCAAAGTTTAAAATGCTTTTCAACAATGTATAAATAGTAGCTTCCTTTGCACCCTTTTCGCTCTTACAATCATATTCTAATACTTGAGAAATAGTTCGAGGTTTTAGATCTTTTAGTTTGATGTCAGCTATTGAGTCCAATGTCTTTAATTTTCCTTTATAATTATATTTCGTGCTTGGAGACAAATCTTCTTTTGTCTTCCACCACAACTGTACACACTCACCCAACGTTATATCATTATCTGTATATGTGCCGTTATCTAACTCAATTTGGAAATTCCTTACTCTTTTGTCTAATTCTCGCCAATCCTTATCATAAAACGTCTTCACCTTCCTCTTTCCGTTTTCATCATAACCATATACTATTTGTTTATAATAGCGTCCGTCTTTTCTCTTCTTATACGGTACTTTTGGCATTTTATTTCACCCTTTCGTCTAAGGGCAATAAATATCTACTTATATTATATCACCCGTAAATAAATATGTCAAATAAATGTTTAATATTCTCAGCGTCTGCCGGAGTATTTTCTATTGTGAGTTTCTCTCCACTGTAAAAATCGT
>JAUNPN010000203.1 GCA_030536655.1 bacterium
GACTTTGTCCGTTCGTAAACATTCGGAGTAAATGTGCTTTTGTCATAGAATGTATTCAACACACTTTCGTATTTACTTTCAATATCATAGAAAGTTTGATTCGCTATTTCATACAAAGCGGCTTTACCTAATTTGCGAATAAAGTCTTTGACGTCGCTTGGCTTCTTTAACTTTCTTTTTGCCATACCCCTGTCATTCCGTCCAATACCATTTATTTAGACTTCCTATTAAATGTCTGTACAATATTATTAGAACTCATATTAGTTACCGATTCTTGCAATTGTCCTATGAATAAATTCACCAGATTCCTTACATTCATCAGCTTGTTGTCAATATAGCTGACAATATCATGCTCATTTGTGAGAAAATCATCAAAAGTCATGCTTAAAATTTTATCAAACTCATTTATCTCTTTTTCGGAGATCATTCCAATAATTGCATCAATCAGACAATCCTTATTCAAAAGGTTAAATGCTTTAAGTCCCTCTCCGTCAGTAAATTCAATCTCAATATCTGTATAGAGTTTAATAATCCATAAAACATAATACATATATCTTGCACATGAATTAATCTTAAACACCTTTTCGATTTCCCCGTCAATATCTCTGTTTTCATATACGGTATTTTCAATAATATTTTTACAAATCGTTATCTTTTTCTCATATGGTACGTAATCAGTTACTATATGATTATTAATAAATTCCCCTTTGTCATTTTCATTCATATTATTAAATTCTGCAATAAATTCACAAACCTTCATGGTTAATTATCCTTTCAAATCTTTATTTTTCTTGCGGATGGCTCTTTGCTGATTTACATATTCATAATCACACCAACCACCGTCGATTTTTGAATAGCATATCCATTTATAATTAATATCAGGGTATTTATACCAAAACATTTTACGTTTAAGCTTCGCCACAGAATCCGGCATACCTTTTATATCAATAGCAACCTCTTCGCCGGAACTGTATTTAATATAAAAGTCTGCTATATAATCAATTGCCCTGATTGTCTTATTGTCTTTTTTAAATTTTGATTGCAATTCATACTTCTTTTGCAGCTCATATTCTACGATCTCGCCGCATTCCACAGCGGGAAGTAACACATCTCTGTAATATTTCATTTCAAGTTCAGAGTCAAACACAATTCCATTGTATGTGCGTCTGTTTTTATCTGAACTAACATTAAATTTACTTCTGCTCATTACATATTCATCTCCACAGTGTCAGTTTCGTATCTGCACCATTTGTCATAAGCATCCTTTGAAGCCTTTTTCGAAAAAATAAATATAACTATGTCTTGATTAGTTTTTAAATCCTTACTTGGATAGACGTCGTATAGCTTCACGTTATTTTTAAGATACCATATACTCTGTTTTAAATTAACAATGCGAATTGCATCATCCGAATCATATCTTTGTCCGGTGGTATTACTAAAAGCATAGTGTTTCAATTATTATAATCTCCTTTTCCCTAAAATGTAAAAAATAGGGAATACAGCTCATTGTGAGTGCATTCCCTCATTTCAATAAAAATTACATTCACAATTCTTTCTTGTTTCTTTTGCAAGGTTTAACCTTTGACTCTGCTACCTCCGAATCAATGGACACTGTATTCATAATATCTGATTCTTCTTTTATCGAAGTCTTATATATATTTTCAATGATTCTGCTTGCCGGAGTTTCATTTGTCTTAATTTTAGATAAATCACAAGCGTCTAATTTTTGTTTTGCCTCCTCAAGACTTATATGCTTATCCTCATACAAAGAAATGATATTAAACACATTATGACAGTTTTCACCGCAAAAACAGGTCATCCATCTCGGTAAACGAGCAAACTCCTCGCATGAACTGCAATATGTATACTTTGTTTGGCATACTAAGCAAGTTTTGTTGTTCCTTTTCATTCTTTGCTCCTTTCTTGAAGAAAGTAATACAGGGGAGAAGTAGGTCATCTCCCCTGTATTACTTTTTAGTTATTTAAGCAGCAACGTCCTGTGTCTGCTCATCCGGGAAATAGATGTAATACAAAGCCTTTTCTGATCCGCAGTAATCTACCTGTAAATCACCCGAATATTCGAGCTGAGTATCCGTAGCTGTAGCTACACTTGCTTCCGGCGACGGCTGGAATGACGGTAATACTATGTAAGCCGGTCTTACATAACCCTTTAGACACGGGTCTACATAAAGAGCCTTTAATGTAAGCTTGATTGTCTCCGGGAACTTATCAACGGTATTAGCAACCTTGTAACCGTCTGAATTTGTCTGGTAAATAACCATGAACTTAGTCGGAGCGTCCTCACCTGTAACTGTTGGCGGTGTTAATTTCTTTGTGGTCGTATCATAAGCAAACTCAGTTGCCGATGCCAAAGTACCAAGTTCATAGTTGTCACCCGTTGCACCGTTAGCATATGCGCCGGCTACCTTAATTGTACCCTCAATAGCATCTGTGAGAGTAATGGTGGAACCCGCATTTACCAACTCAATCTTGGGCATTTCAAGAACCTTGTCCTTCATTGAAATCTCAAGCGGATTACCGCTTGATGCTGCAAGAATATTAACGTTAAGCATTGCATTGTTTGCTGTAAACGTACCGGACTTTGACTTCCAACGGCGTCTGATAAGGTTGCCATCTTTATCATTAATATCCTCTGACTCTGCTGTTACCTCAATAGTTGCGTCAGCTAACTGGAATAAACCATAAAGAATTTCATCATTAAAATTTTCAGCAATTCCAAGCTGAATACGGTCAAATGCGAAATCGCCTAATCTGAATCCCATAATATTTTCCTCCTTAAAAATTTAAAATAAAATAGTGAAATAATTCAACTGTTTCAAACAAATTTAAACCGCTCTCATAAAGTTATAAGATTCGGCATTTATTTTCCTTGAGTCCACAAATCCACTATACATACCCTTCATCAGAGCTGTTGAAGACTCATATATTTGCAGTCGTTGTACGCTGTCCATAAATTCAAAAATACCAACTTCTTTTAACTCGTTTGATTTATATTTAAATCCGGGATGGTTAACACAAGCTGATATCAGTGGAAACAATACAGATGACTGAGTCGTTTTCTTTTTATTATAATATTCGTTAATTAATTCTTCCTCAATAATAGATTCCTTTGCATATTCACTCAATGTCTTTTCGACCTTTGGAAATATATTAAACATTGTGCGTAAATACTGAGAAATAATATTGTATACATTTTCAGTAATGATAATTTTTTTTTCCTGGTTTATCAATGCTGCGGGTTTGTTATTTTTACCGAGAAGCATTTTCATTTTACTAAAATCAATTCCGTCAAACAAGAGTTTTGCAATCTCAGCGTCAATCAAACCGGCAGACATTAGAAATAAGTCATAGTCTGAAATTACATTCCAATCAATTCTTGGTTTTGACATCCACAAAGCAAGTCTCTTAGCTGTGGTGTTTGTAATAAACACCTGTAATGTCTGATAAAACTTTCTTTCTCCGATAGCAATAATATCACCTATAGATGGCTGTAATATTTTAAAACCGTTTCCGATTTCAGACTTCACTTCATATGGTTCTCTAAAATAAAGCTGAAGTAAATCAAATTCAATTTTTGAATGATCAAGTTTAACACCTTCCGGTAATTGAATTTCTTCAGACTTCGACATAACACTTTGAACAGCATGTTTCAGCTTCTTTTCATCAACTATCATATACGAATCTCGTCATTGATAATATATCCGCTAAGATTATCTTCTGTCTTAACAATTCCGTTAAATGTGGTAAGCTCAAATATTAAAGTTCGACTGGCATAATCTGTTGCAATTATAGCAGATTCATCATTGATGCAATGAATTTGCATACCGAAATAATTTGTCCAATTGAACTCATCCAATATTAATGCTGCCAGTAAATCATGACGCGCAATGCCAGTAGTTTTCTCAATTATGTTTTTTTGATCACATAAAATTGTGAATACTATCTGACCGCGCTTCATGTATTCGTTGTGTCCGACTGTTTCATCAAAGTTAACGTCATAGCAAAGATAATTCGTAAGCGTAAAATAATATAGCGTACACAATAAAACCCGGAGCGTTCGCCCCGG
>JAUNPN010000036.1 GCA_030536655.1 bacterium
ATGCCGAACACAGAAGTTAAGCTCCTTAACGCCGATGGTACTTGGCGGGTGACTGTCCGGGAGAGTAGGAAGCTGCCGTAATAGTTTGAACCGAAGCAGTTTTGCTTCGGTTTTTTGCTGTAAAAAAAAGATTTTTTTGTTTTTTTCAATTTAACTGACGGTTTACAAAAACTAAGAAAAATTCATTGATCGGACTGCGTTGACTTTATGCGTGACAGTAAGGGTTAAAAAACGCATAAAAGAAAAATCAGACAGAATATAAGAATAAAACCATGCTTTATCGGAAATTATATATTGCATTTTTTTAATATTTATGTTAGAATATAATTGAGATTATATAATATTATAGAGGTGCCGTATGAGTGAGTTATCGAAAAGTATCAGAGAACGTGCAAAGCGTGAGCTAAAGACAATAGTCCTTGCAGAAGGAGAGGATATGCGCGTTATTGAAGCTGCAAAGACAGCAGTTAATGAAGGTTTTGCTAAGATAATTATTCTTGGAAATCAGGATAAAATTAAGAGTCTTGCTGACGAAGCAGAACTTGATCTTAATGCTGTGAAGGTTGTGAACCCGGAGCATGACCCGCATCTTATTGAATATGCGGATAAGCTGTACGAGCTGAGAAAAAAGAGGGGAATGACGGAGGAACACGCGGTAAGACTTGTTAAGACGCCGCTGTATTTTGCAACAATGATGGTTAAGGAAGGCGCCGCAGATGGAATGGTATGCGGATGTGTGACTTCATCGGCAGACGTTATGCGCGCGGCGTTGCAGATTATAAAAACGGCAAATGGAACCTCGCTTGTTTCGACAACCTTCCTTATGAATATGGGAGAAGGCAGGGTATTTGCTTTCGCAGACTGCGTTGTAAACGTGAATCCTGATGCAAGACAGGCGGCAGATATAGCGATCTCAACAGCGAAAACCTTTGAAAGCTTTGTTGGTGAAGAAGCAAGAGTGGCAATGCTGTCATACACGACATATGGTGTCGATACAGATACTGTTATAAGAAAAATGCAGGAGGCAGCATGGTTTGCAAAGCATAAGCAGCCGGATTTAAATATAGACGGAGAAATGCAGCTTGACGCGGCGATTGACGAATATGTAGCAAATATAAAGCTCAGAAGCTCTAATGTCGGAGGACGAGCAAACGTCCTGATATTTCCGGACTTGAATTCCGGAAATATCAGCTATAAGCTTGTACAGCGTCTGGGCGGCGCACAGGTAATAGGTCCTATTATGCAGGGACTGGCAATGCCGGTAAATGACCTGTCAAGAGGCTGCGTGGCAGAGGAAATTGCGGATACAATAGCGGTGACTGCGGTACAGGCACAGGAGAAGTGATATATTTATGATATTAATGCAAGGGGGAAAGCGGTTGATTTCCCCCTTCTTTTAAGGTAACTGTCCGGCATATCGGTTGCTCCGCAATTGGAGATATACAATCGGTAGAAGAATGTAATTTTTTGGAGGTATATTATGATTACCTATGATCCGTTTTGGGGTACATTAAAAGAAAATAAGATTTCAACGTATGCGCTTATAAAAAAATATAATATCAGCAGCAGTCTTATACACCGACTCAGGCATAATCTGCCTATAAATACGGTAACAATAAATGATTTATGTACAATATTAAAATGTGATGTTGAAAATGTGCTTTGCTTTAAACCGGATGATAATAATTCAGACGAATGCTTAAAACGGTAGAAAGAATACAAGCATTAATCCGATGAACAATGCTTGTTAAAATGCACAATAAAATCAGTATATTATTGTTTAAGTTTGTCAAAATAAAAAAGGTAAAAAAATTGCGAAAGCTATTGACAACTGAGGTGAGATGTGGTAAAATGAAAATGTTGTGACACATAGACAAGCGAGGATCTTGGAGGTTGCGTCTGAAAAAGGACGGTTTTTCAAGGGAGCATGTCCGATTCATGAAACCGGGCGACAGTCACGCTACAATATTTTTCTGCTCTGCGGCACTTAACCTGTGTCATATGCTGCGGGGAAAATGCGCACAAAATTCAGATAGCGATGCAATATCTGTGTGCGATCAGAGGAAGAATGCGGCGAAAATTGACTACTTACAGGCAGCCCGAAAATCTCTTTTCCAAGAAGATTTCGGGTTTTATTTTAGGGGTGTTGCGAAACACCCGGAAATGTGTACAATTTTCTCTATGGCGCTGTCGTGCAGATTACAACACTAACTAAAACAAGGAGGGAAACAGTATGGCAGCAAACCAGAAAATCAGAATCAAGTTAAAGGCTTATGATCATGTCGTTCTTGACCAGAGCGCAGAAAAGATTGTTGAGGTAGCCAAGAGATCGGGCGCAAAGGTATCGGGTCCGATTCCGCTTCCGACAGATAAGGAAATTATCACAATCTTAAGAGCGGTTCATAAGTATAAGGATTCAAGAGAGCAGTTCGAGAGAAGAACTCACAAGAGATTAATCGACATCGTGGTTCCGGGCGCTAAGACAATGGAAGCACTTGTTAAGATTGATTTACCGGCAGGCGTTGACATCGACGTAACTCAGAAATAAGTTACGCTGTCTGCATAGGAAATAAATTGTTTCCGATGCCGGAAATTGCAGTAGCACAATGCTATGATGCAGGTCAAGTATGCGTAGGGCTTTTCGCATACCAATAACTGTTAAGGAGGAAAAAACAATGAAAAAGGCTATTTTAGGTACAAAAATCGGCATGACTCAGATTTTTGGCGAAGGCGGCGTTGTTATTCCGGTGACTGTTATTTTGGCAGGTCCCTGTGTTGTTACACAGAAGAAAACTGTTGAAACAGACGGATATGACGCGGTTCAGGTTGGTTTCGGCGAGGTTAAGGAAAAGCACCTCAATAAGCCGCAGTTAGGTCACTTCAAGAAGGCTAACGTTGCTAACAAGAAGTATTTGAGAGAGTTCCGTTTAGAGGATATTTCAAGCCTTAACGTAGGCGATGAAATCAAGGCAGACGTTTTCGCGGCAGGCGATAAGATTGATGTAACCGGTATTTCAAAGGGTAAAGGTTTCGCAGGTCCGATGAAGCATGGACTTCACAGAGGACCGATGACACATGGTTCAAAGAGCAAGAGAGTTTCGGGTTCAATGGGTATGTGTTCAAACCCCGGACGTGTATTAAAGGGTAAGGTTTTACCGGGACACATGGGCGTCGATAAAGTTACTATCCAGAACCTTGAGGTTGTTAAGGTAGATGCTGAAAACAACTTAATCCTTGTAAGAGGAGCTGTTCCGGGCAGCAAGGGCGGTCTTGTTACAGTAAGAAACAGCGTAAAGGCATAATCAGGGTTATTGGAAAGGAGGAAGTTATAAATGGCTAAATTGGCTTTATATAACATGGATGGTGTAAAGACCGGTTCGATGGAAGCATCGGATGCGATTTTTGCAGCTGAAGTGAATACAAACGTACTGCACCAGGTAGTTGTAAACTATTTGGCTTGCCAGAGACAGGGCACACAGTCAACAAAGACACGTACTGAGGTACGCGGCGGCGGTGCAAAGCCTTGGAGACAGAAGGGTACAGGCCGTGCAAGACAGGGTTCAATCCGCGCTCCGCAGTGGACAGGCGGCGGTGTTGCATTGGGACCGAAGCCCAGAAGCTACAGATTCAGCGTAAACAAGAAGGTTAAGAGATTAGCTTTAAAGAGCGCTTTATCAGCTAAGTACAATGAGTACGAAATCTACGTTGTAGAGAATTTATCAGTAGACGAGATCAAGACAGCTAAGATTGCTGCTTTATTAAAGGGTCTCGAGGTTGCCGGCAAGAAGGCCTTAATCGTTACAGCAGCTGCTGACGAAAAGGTTTACAAGTCAGCAAGAAACATCAAGAATGTTAATCCGACACATGTTGGTACATTGAACACATACGATGTATTGAACAGCAATGTTGTTATCCTTTCAAAGGATGCTGTAGAAAAGATTGAGGAGGTGCTTGCATAATGAATTCATATGATATCTTAAGAAAGCCTGTTATCACTGAAAAGAGTATGGCTCCGGTTTTCGACAGAGAAGGCAATGAAATCAAGAAGTACACCTTCATCGTACCGGTTACAGTAAACAAGATTGAGGTTAAGAAGGCTGTTGAGGAAGTATTCGGCGTAAAGGTTTGCAAGGTAAACACAATGAACTATACCGGCAAGCTTAAGAGAATGGGTCGTTACGAGGGAAGAAGAGCTTCCTTTAAGAAGGCTGTTGTTACATTGACAGCAGACAGCAAGTCAATCGAGTTCTTCGAAATCTAAGCTTTAGATTACGGAGTCACAGAGGAATTTTAGATAGGAGGTCCGTTAAGGACTTCGGGTTATTAGAATTTTCAAGATAGGAGAGTAAAGGATAATGGCACTTAAAAAGTATAATCCTACGTCGCCTGCCAGAAGATTTATGACAGTTTCAGACTTCGGCGAAATTACAAAGAAGTCACCTGAGCGTTCACTCTTAGCTACTAAGAAGAAGAACAGCGGCAGAAACTCATACGGCAGAATCACTGTTCGTCACAGAGGCGGCGGCAACAGAAGAAAGTACAGAATCATAGATTTCAAGAGAAATAAGGACGGCATGAATGCAACTGTTATCGGTATCGAGTACGATCCGAACAGATCGGCAAACATCGCTTTAATCAAGTATGAGGACGGCACACTCGCTTACATCCTTGCACCGATGGGCTTAACAGACGGAGACGTAGTTGTATCGGGCGAGGGCGCAGACATCAAGCCGGGCAATGCGCTTTTCATCAAGGACATTCCGGTTGGTACAATGATCCACAACATTGAGCTTTATCCGGGCAGAGGCGCTCAGCTTGTTCGTTCAGCCGGCGTTGCGGCTCAGTTAATGGCTAAGGAAAACGGCTATGCACAGGTTAAGCTTCCGTCAGGCGAGGTTCGTTTAATCCGTCTTGACTGCAAGGCTACAATCGGTATAGTAGGCAATCAGGAGCACTCAAACATTTCTATCGGTAAGGCAGGTAGAAAGCGTCACATGGGTTGGAGACCGACAGTTCGAGGCGTTGTTATGAACCCGAACGACCATCCGCACGGCGGTGGTGAAGGTAAGTCACCGATCGGACGTCCGGCACCGGTTACTCCGTGGGGTAAGCCTGCACTCGGTCTTAAGACCAGAAAGCATAAGAACAGAACTGACAAGTTCATCGTTAAGAGAAGAAACGACAAGTAATTATTATAGATAGAAAGTGAGGAACAGGTAATGGGTAGATCACTTAAAAAGGGACCTTTCGTTGAAGAGCGCCTCATCAAGAGAATTGACGCTATGAACGAAGCTAACGAGAAGAAGGTTGTTAAGACTTGGTCAAGAGCTTCCACAATATTCCCTGAGATGGTAGGTCATACAATCGCCGTTCATGACGGCAGAAAGCACGTTCCGGTTTTCATCAGTGAGGACATGGTAGGTCACAGACTCGGAGAGTTTGCTCCGACAAGAACCTTTAAGGGACACGCAGGCGCTAAGTCATCATAATTGAATATTATGATGAGCTTACGCTAAATATTGAATTTATCAGATGATACGTTCAAATAAAGCCTTTAAAATTTGGCAGATTTATTTGAACGTCCTGCCGCAATAAATTTATTTGTTGCGACTTGAGAAGAATATAATCCACTAAGATTTGGAAGGAGGATTTACAATGGAAGCAGTAGCAAAGTTAAGATATGCTCGTATTTCTCCGAGAAAGGTAAAGATCGTTTTAGACCTTATCAGAAATAAGCCGGTAAATGTTGCGATGGGTATTTTAAAGAATACGCCGAAGTCGGCAAGCGAGTATTTAATCAAGCTTCTTGCATCAGCAATTGCAAATGCAGAGAACAATCACGATATGGATAAGAGCAAGTTATATGTAGCAGAGTGTTTCGCGACTTCGGGTCCGACATTAAAGAGAATTCAGCCGCATGCTCAGGGCAGAGCGTTCAAGATTTTAAAGAGAACCAGCCATATCACATTAGTGTTAAAGGAAAAGGAAGACTAATCGAAGAGGAGGTTAACTCATGGGACAGAAGGTTAATCCGCACGGACTCAGAGTCGGAGTAATCAAGGACTGGGACTCAAAGTGGTTCGCAGGTAAGAAGGAATTCGGAGACCAGTTGGTTGAAGATTACAATATCAGAAAGTTTGTAAAGAAAAACTGCTTCGCTGCCGGTATCGCTAAGATTGGTATCGAGAGAAAGCAGAAGAGAGTTTACATCACAATTCACGCTGCAAAGCCGGGTATCATTATTGGTAAGGGCGGCGCTGAGATTGATAAGCTTAAGGCTAAGCTGGAGAAGCTTACAGGCAAGAATGTAAACGTAAATATCATGGAAGTTAAGGGCATTAACACAAATGCTCAGTTGGTTGCAGAGAATATCGCTGCGCAGCTCGAAAAGAGAGTTTCATTCAGACGTGCTATGAAGCAGGTTATGAGAGATGCTATGAGAGACGGCGTTAAGGGTATCAAGACTGCTGTATCAGGTCGTGTGGGCGGCGCTGAAATCGCGAGAACAGAGCAGTACCACGAGGGTACAATTCCGCTTCAGACATTAAGAGCCGATATTGACTATGGTTTTGCGGAGGCAAACACAACCTATGGTATCTTGGGTGTCAAGGTATGGATTTATAAGGGCGAAATCTTGAACATTGCGGACGGCAGAGCTAAGGAAGCAAAGGCAAACGCTGCTGCAAGTGAGAGAAAGCCGGCAAGACGCCGCAGAAACAATGACAGAGGCGACAGACGCCCGAAGGGAGGCAGAGCTTAATGTTATTACCTAAGAGAGTTAAATACAGAAGAGTTATGCGCGGACGTATGAAGGGTAAGGCAACACGCGGTAACGTGGTATCAAACGGTGAGTTTGGTTTACAGGCAACAGAGCCTGCATGGATTACGTCAAGACAGATTGAGGCTGCCCGTATCGCTATGACAAGATACACAAAGCGTGGCGGTAAGGTTTGGATAAAGATTTTCCCGGACAAGCCGGTTACAAGAAAGCCTGCTGAAACTCGAATGGGTTCAGGTAAGGGTTCACCGGAGTACTGGGTAGCGGTAGTTAAGCCGGGCCGTATTCTCTTTGAGATTGCGGGCGTTCCGGAGGAAACAGCCAGAGAGGCTATGAGACTCGCTATGCACAAGCTTCCGATTAAGTGTAAGTTTGTAAAGCGCGAAGAAGCTAAGGATGGTGAATAATTATGAAAATAACTGAGCTTAGAGATTTATCAACACCCGAGCTTGAGGAGAAGCTTGCACAGAGCAAGCAGGAGCTTTTTAACTTAAGATTCCAGAATGCAATTAACCAGCTGGAGAACCCGATGAGAATCGGCGAGGTTAAAAAGACAATCGCTCGTATTTTAACCATCATTAATGAAAGAGAAGCATCAGAGAATTAATGATGTTTTTAACTGCTAATAATTCGTGTATTGAAAACTGAAAGGAGGCACTTATCAGTGGAAGAAAGAAACAGCCGTAAGGTTATGATCGGCAAGGTTGTAAGCAATAAGATGGATAAAACAATCGTTGTTGCTATTGAATATAATGTAAAGCATCCGTTATACGGAAAAATTGTAAAGAAAACCTACAAGCTTAAGGCGCACGACGAGGAGAATATCTGCTCAATCGGCGATAAGGTAAAGGTTATGGAAACAAGACCTCTCTCAAAGGATAAGAGATGGAGATTGGTTGAAATCATAGAAAAGGTTAAGTAAGACAGTCCCGGAAGGAGGAATTTTAGCATGGTACAGCAGCAAACACTTTTAAAAGTGGCTGATAACACAGGAGCTAAGGAGCTTATGTGTATCCGCGTTATGGGCGGTTCCAAGAAAAGATACGCAGCAGTAGGCGATGAGATTATTGCAAGCGTAAAGAAAGCAGCACCGGGCGGCGTTGTCAAGAAGGGCGACGTTGTAAAGGCTGTTGTTGTAAGAACCGTTAAGGAGTCAAAGCGTGCTGACGGTTCATATATCAGATTTGATGAGAATGCAGCAGTAATCGTAAGAGATGACAAGAATCCGAGAGGAACACGTATTTTCGGACCGGTTGCAAGAGAGCTCAGAGATAAAGAGTACATGAAGATCCTTTCATTGGCTCCGGAAGTTCTTTAATTAAGGAGGAAATCGCAATGAAGAAAATGCATGTAAAGCGCGGCGACCTCGTAAAGGTAATCGCCGGTAAGGATAAAGGCGCACAGGGTAAGATTATTGAAGCATTTCCGGCAAAGGGAAAGGTAATCGTTGAAGGCGTTGCAGCGGCTAAGAAGCATCAGAAGCCGAGAATGCAGGGTCAGGAAGGCGGTATCATCAATATCAACCAGCCGATTGATGCTTCAAACGTAATGAGAATCTGCCCGAAGTGCGGCAAGGCTGCAAGAACCGGAATCAAGGTTTTTGAGGACGGTTCAAAGGCAAGATATTGCAAGAAGTGCAACGAAACATTTAACGATTAATCGAGAGGAGGAAATTCATTATGTCAAGAATGCACGATAAGTATGTAAGTGAAGTTGCTCCGGCTCTCATGGAGAAGTTCGGCTACAAGAGCACAATGCAGATACCGAAGCTCTCAAAAATCGTTATTAATATCGGTATGGGCGAGGCTAAGGATAACCCGAAGGCAATTGAAGCTGCCTGCGGAGATTTGGCTTTAATCACAGGTCAGAAGCCGCTTATTACAAAGGCGAGAAAGTCAGTAGCTAACTTCAAGTTAAGAGAAGGTATGAACATCGGCTGCAAGGTAACATTAAGAGCAGAGAGAATGTATGAGTTCTTAGACAGATTCTTCAACATTGCTCTTCCGCGTGTACGTGACTTCAGAGGTATCAGCGATAAGGGCTTCGACGGCAGAGGCAACTTCTCATTAGGTATCAAGGAGCAGTTGATTTTCCCGGAAATCGAGTACGATAAGATTGACAAGCTCAGAGGTATGGACATTAACTTTGTTACAACTGCACAGACAGACGAAGAGGCTCGCGAGCTCTTAAAGCTTATGGGCGCTCCGTTCCGTTCATAAGGAGGACTAAAATCATGGCAAAGAGATCTATGGTTGTAAAGCAGCAGAGAACACCGAAGTACTCAACTCAGGCATATACAAGATGTAAGATCTGCGGAAGACCGCACGCTTACCTGAGAAAGTTCGGTATATGCAGAATCTGCTTCAGAGAATTAGCTTATAAGGGTCAGATTCCGGGCGTTAAGAAGGCTTCTTGGTAAAGAGCGCCTTCACCCCGCTTAAGCGGCGGCGGAGCCTTTAATGGACTGACAGAGAGTTTACGGATATAGCTTACAAATCGGTAAGCAAAGATTAGTACGAATTCATATGAGTTCGGAAGGAGGTAAAATTATGCAAATCACTGATCCTATCGCAGACCTTCTCACAAGAATCAGAAACGCTAATGCATCAAAGCATGAAACGGTTGATGTACCGGCGTCAAACATGAAGAAGGCAATCGTTGACATTCTCAACGAGGAAGGTTATATCAAGGGTTACCAGGTTATTGAGGACGGCAAGCAGGGTGTAATCAGAATTACATTAAAGTATGGTCCGAAGAACGAAAAGGTTATCAGCGGTCTTAAGAGAGTATCAAAGCCGGGTCTCCGTTACTATGCGTCGGCAGAGGAGCTTCCGAGAGTATTAAAGGGCTTAGGTATCGCAATTGTATCAACCTCAAAGGGTATCATGACAGACAAGAAGGCAAGAGCGCAGCATATTGGCGGCGAGGTTCTCGCATTTGTTTGGTAATCATACGCTTTTGGGTTAAAATTTTGTTATGTATGGACATACGCGGACGTGTGTAATATACACGTCCCGCAGGAATGTCTTTCATATAATTAAACTGAAAACCTGCCCTATGCATTGGGCACGGAGCAGAGTGAATTTAAGTTAAGGAGGAAATTATCCATGTCAAGAATAGGCAGACTGCCGATTCATGTACCGGCGGGTGTTGACGTAAAGCTTGAAGCAGATAACGTTATCACAGTAAAGGGAAAGAACGGCACATTAACAAGACAGCTTCATCCCGACATGATTATTGAGGTTTCGTCAGACGAAATCACAGTAAAGAGACCGTCAGAGGATAAGGTACACAAGTCATTACACGGTTTAACAAGAACACTTATCAATAACATGGTTGTAGGTGTAACAGAGGGCTTCACAAAGGAGCTTGAAATCAACGGCGTAGGTTACAGAGGTCAGATGAAGGGCAAAACTCTTGCATTAACCTTAGGTTACTCACACCCGGTTGAATATAACGCACCGGAGGGCATCACACTTGAAATGCCGTCAGCCAATAAGATACTCGTTAAGGGCGCAAACAAGGAATTGGTAGGCGCAACCGCTGCAAAAATCAGAACCTTCAGATTACCGGAGCCGTATAAGGGCAAGGGTATCAAGTACGTTGATGAGCACATCAGACGTAAGGAAGGTAAGGCCGGCGGCAAGAAGAAATAATTGAAAGGAGTGTTCTTAAATGTTTAAAAGAAAAGATACAAATGCTGCAAGAATAAAGCGTCATCAGAGAGTCAGAAAGAATATCTCCGGTACAGCCGAGAGACCGCGTCTCAACGTATTCAGAAGCTTAAATAACATTTACGCTCAGATTATTGACGATACAACAGGCAGGACTTTGGTTGCTGCATCATCAATGGATAAGGGCTTCGAAGGCTACGGCGGCAATGTTGAGGCTGCTAAGGCAGTCGGCAAGGCAGTAGCTGAGAAGGCTGCCGCTGCCGGAATCAAGAAGGTCGTATTCGACAGAGGCGGATATGTTTATCACGGCAGAGTTGCTGCTCTTGCAGAAGGCGCAAGAGAAGGCGGCTTAGAATTCTAAGAGAAGGAGGACGAGTAAGTGGCTCAGAGAATAGACGTAGCAGCTTTAGGTGAGCTGGAAGAGAACGTAGTAGCAATTAACAGAGTTGCAAAGACTGTAAAGGGCGGTCGTACAATGAGATTCAGCGTTCTGGTCGTAGTTGGTGACAGAAACGGTCACGTTGGCTGCGGACAGGGCAAGGCTGCCGAAATCCCGGACGCTGTAAGAAAGGGTATCGAGGCTGCAAAGAAGAATATCATTGAAGTTCCGTTGGTAGGCACAACAATTCCTCACGAGGTAATCGGAATTCACGGTGCAGGAAAGGTTTTATTAAAGCCGGCTGCAGAGGGTACCGGTGTTATCGCAGGCGGTGCTGCCCGTGCAGTGCTTGAGCTTGCAGGTATCAAGGATATCAGAACAAAGTGCTTACGTTCAAATAATAAGAGAAATGTAGTTAGTGCTACTATCCAGGGCTTATCAGAATTGAAGCAGGCTGAAGTTGTTGCTAAGCTTCGCGGCAAGACTGTAGATGAGATTTTAGGTTAAGGAGGCACGAACGCAATGGCTAAGCTTAAAATTACATTAGTTAAGAGTACAATCGGCAGAAAGAAGGATCAGATTGCAACTGTCGAGGCTTTAGGACTCAGAAAAATCAGATCAGTGGTTGAACATGAGGACAACCCGCAGATCAGAGGTATGGTCAACAAGGTATCACATCTCGTAACAGTAGAAGAGATCTAAATTTAAGACAAGGAGGTGCAGCAAATGAGATTAGACGAACTTAAACCGGCTGAAGGATCAAAGTTTGCTCCGAAGAGAGTCGGACGCGGTATCGGCTCAGGTACAGGCAAGACTTCAGGTAAAGGTCATAAGGGTCAGAATGCACGCAGCGGCGGCGGTGTAAGACCGGGCTTTGAAGGTGGTCAGATGCCGTTATACAGACGTCTTCCGAAGCGCGGCTTCAAGAACATCTTTGCAAAGCAGTATGTTTCAATTAACGTTGAAGAGCTTAATAAGTTTAACGACGGCGATGAGGTAACAGCAGAGACATTACTTGCAAAGAACGTAATCAGCAAGGCGCTTGACGGTGTTAAAATCTTAGGCAGAGGTGAGCTTACAAAGAAGGTAAACGTTAAGGTTGCCAAGTACAGCGCATCAGCTAAAGAAAAGATAGAAAAGGCAGGCGGAAAGGCTGAGGTGATGTAAGGTGCTGGATACATTAAGAAATGCTTGGAAAATTCCGGACTTACGACGCAGAATCCTTTTCACACTTATGATGTTAGTAGTATTCAGATTCGGCGCACATATTCCTGTGCCGTATCTGGATTCGGAAACGATGCGTGCTTTCTTAGGCAACGGTACAGACCTTTTCAGCCTTTTTGATGTATTCACAGGCGGCGCGTTCTCAAATGCGACGGTTATGGCACTCGGTGTTTCACCGTACATCAACGCATCTATTATAGTTCAGCTTTTGACAGTAGCTATTCCTGCTCTTGAGCGCATCGCAAAGGAAGGCGTTGCGGGCAGAAAGAAGCTCAATAAAATAACAAGATACTTAGGTATCGCTCTCGCATTCATTCAGGGTGCGGGTCTCTATGTAACCTTAATGAATATGCAGGCGCTTACATGGAATTTCCTGCAGTTCATTGTAATCGTGCTTACGTTTACGGCAGGTACGGCCTTCATTGTATGGCTGGGTGAGGTTATCACAGAGAAGGGCTTAGGAAACGGTGTATCGATGATTATCTTTGCCGGTATTGTAACAAGAATTCCGTCGGGTATTGTAACGGTATACCAGCAGTTCTTAAGCAACGGTCTTACAGCAAAGGGCTTGGGAATCACGCTTGCAATTGTTGTTGTAGCGCTTGCGGCGATTGTATTCGTAATCTTCTTTACTGAGGCTGAGAGAAGAATCCCGGTTCAGTATGCAAAGAGAGTCGTAGGAAGAAAGATGTACGGCGGTCAGAGAACCAATATCCCGATTAAGATTGCTGCGGGCGGTGTAATGCCGATTATCTTCGCATCATCAATCATGGCATTCCCGGCTACAATCGTAAGATTGGTAAGCGGCGGAAATATGCCTCAGGAGGGTGTAGGCTACTACATCTTGGGCTGCCTGTCGGCAGGCTACTGCTCGGCAGCATGGACCAGCGTGGTATATGCAGTACTTTACTTCCTGTTAATCATTTTCTTCACATACTTCTATTCAACAATTCAGTTCAATCCGATTGAGCTGTCGAATCAGTTAAAGAAAAACGGTGGAGTTATCCCGTCAAAGAGACCGGGTAAGCAGACAAGTGATTATATTGCGGGTATCACTTCAAGATTGAATCTTATCGGTTCAATCTTCCTCGGAATTATCGCAGTATTACCGGTAGTATTCGGAGCTGTTTTCAATGTTCAGGGTATGCAGATCGGCGGTACATCACTCCTTATCATGGAGGGTGTTGCGCTCGAAACGGTAAGACAGATTGAATCACAGATGGTAACGAGAAACTATAAGGGCTTCTTGAACTAATCAGGGAAATGGTTTATGCCGCGGACAAACAGTGCAGTCTGTATGTCTGCGGCATAGAATAAATGTTAAGACAGAAAGGCGGTAAGTTATGAAGTTAATTTTAGTAGGACCTCCGGGTGCCGGCAAGGGTACTCAGGGAGAGATATTAGCAAAGAAGTTAGGTATAGACACGATTTCAACAGGTGTAATGCTTAGGACCGCCATAAAGGAGCAGACGGAGGTCGGTAAGCTTGCAGAGCAGTACATCAACGAAGGCAAGCTTGTTCCGGACGACGTTATTGTATCCGTAGTGAAGGAGAGACTTTCAAAGCCCGATGTTGAGAAGGGATTTATCCTGGACGGATTCCCGAGAACAACAGCGCAGGCGGAAGCTCTCACAGCATCCGGCGTAAAGATAGACAAGGTACTGTCGCTTGAGGTTGAGGACAATATGATTGTCGAAAGACTCAGCGCGAGACGTGAGTGTTCACGCTGCGGAGCGCCGTACAGCGTTATTTACAAGAAGCCGAGAATTGAGGGTAAATGTGATAAGTGCGGCGGCGAGCTTATTCAGCGTGCCGACGATGTTCCGGCAACAATTCAGAACAGACTTGACGTTTACCACGAACAGACAGAGCCGATTAAAGCATACTATGATAACATGGGACTCCTCGTAACCGCGAAGGGCGAGAACGAGCTTGAGGACACAACAAAGAATGTTATGGCGGCTCTCGGACTTGAGGAGTAGATTTTAGATGATATCCATTAAATCAGCTAAGCAGGTCGAACTTATGAGGAAGTCATGTGCGCTTACAAGAGAGCTGTTTGATATTCTTGAAAAAAGTATCAAGCCGGGTGTAAGCACCAAGCATCTTGACAAGATTGCGTATGATTTCTATACATCAAGAGGTGCGAGACCTAATTTCCTCAATTATGAGGGATATCCGGGCAGTATCTGCACATCTGTTAATGATGAGGTAGTACACGGTATACCAAATAAGAGATGTATTTTAAAGGATGGGGACATAGTTTCCATAGATATGGGCTGCGAGCTTGACGGCTGGAACAGTGACGCCGCAAGAACATTTGCGGTCGGAAACATCAGTGAGGAAGCTAAGAAGCTTATAGATGTAACAAAGGAATGCTTCTTTGAGGGAATAAAGTATGTCAAGCACGGCGCCAAATTAGGTGATGTATCAGCGGCAATTCAGAACTATGCCGAGTCAAGAGGCTACGGTGTGGTAAGAGATTTGGTCGGTCATGGAATAGGCAGAGGGCTTCATGAGGATCCGAGCGTGCCGAACTTCGGCAAGGCAGGCAGAGGGATGAAGCTTATTGCCGGTATGACTCTTGCTATAGAGCCTATGATTACAGCGGGTGATTATCATGTATCCGTCCTTGATGATGATTGGACGATAGTGACCGATGATGGAAGTTTGGCGGCTCACTATGAAAATACGATAGTTGTTACCCGCAGCGGATGTGAAATATTAACGTTATAGTTAAGCTGTGAAGGCGACAGGAGGTTAATATGGAAGTCAAAGTGGGTTCAAGAGTACGTTCCGTCGCGGGGCGTGACAAGGGAGTTGACTTTATTGTAATTGCTGTTGAGGGTGAGTATCTTTCACTCGCAGACGGTGATCTGCGTAAGGTTGACCGTCCGAAAAAAAAGAAGCTCAAGCATATTCAGGCAAGCTCGGACTTTTCTGTGTTTATTGCGGAGAAGCTCGAAGCAACAGGCAAGGTTACTAATGCCGAAGTGCGGAAAGCATTAGCGGAGATTATTTCTTAAGTGTATATACACAGGGAGGCAGCATGGCTAAGAGTGATGTTATAGAAGTTGAGGGTAAGGTTACGGAAAACCTTCCTAACGCTATGTTTAAGGTAGAGCTTGAAAATGGTCACCGAGTATTGGCGCATATTTCAGGCAAGCTGAGAACGAACTACATTAAAATTTTGCCGGGAGATAAGGTAAAGCTTGAAATGAGCCCGTATGACCTTACACGCGGCAGAATTACATGGCGTTCAAAGTAATCAGGTATAAGACGAAACAGGAGGTAATTACAATGAAAGTACGTCCGTCAGTAAAACCGATTTGCGAGAAGTGCAAAATTATTAAGAGAAAAGGAAAAATCATGGTTATCTGTGAGAATCCGAAGCACAAGCAGAAGCAGGGTTAAGTTATGATCAAGGCAGTGTTACTTATGTGACATTGCCTTTTTGCATTTATGACAAAGAATAAAACGTGTATTTAATGGACGCCGCAAAGGCGGCGGAGGCTTCCGATATTGACGTTACATATGAGTCCGGCTGAACATGAAAAGCTTGCGGAGGAGAAATATGACAAAATTAAAAAAATACGGAGGCTATTCCGCCTCTGTATTTTCCTTTTCGGCATTCTTTTTTGACCGGAAAAATCCGCTTGTCTTATCCTCGGCTCTTAAAAGAAATTTACGAACCGTAAATAACACCGCGATAGACACTATAGTAATAAGATTTTCAAGAGGCGAGGTATGCATAACTACAAGCTGACGCGCTATGGCAAACAACAATACCTCAATTACGGTTGCCGGAGTATGCTTGCACAGCATTTTTATAAACTCTACACCAATGGCGAGCGTCATTGCCCTGTCAAGAATATCAACAAGCACATCTTCGCCGCCGGAGGCGGTCGTAACCTTAAGCATCTCGAAAAAAAGTCTTACTCCGAGTATAACAACCGCAATACCGATTATACACGATATTAAAAGCTCAAGTATATAGCTGAATTCAAACATCTTTTCCTGGATTTTTTTACGCATAAAATCTGCTCCTTTCAATCTTTACGAAAATTCCTGCGCCCAGTATATCCCTAAATTCCCGCCGCGGAAAAATGCCGCTCCCAGCCGCGTAAAATTCGGATTCAATATATTATCCCTATGCTCCGGCGAGTTCATCCATGCTTCTGTTACGTCAGCAGGATTAATCTGTCCGGCTGCAATGTTTTCTCCCGCATATACGGGCCATATTCCGGCATTATGCATTCGGTCAAACGGAGTAAGTCCCTCCGGAGTGTTGTGGTCAAAATATTCTCTTGCCGCCATATCCATACAATGAACACGTCCGACCTCAGCAAGCTCGTCATCCCATACAAGAGGATTGAGTCCGTTTTGGATGCGTATATCATTGGTAAGTCTAAGAAGTTCCTGCGCCCATTCATCGTCATTGACTGCCTCGGAGGAATCAATATATACGGAGCCGGATGCTTCATCCCAGTATATGCTGCCGTGTATCCCTTCAATAAGTGCTCTCAGAGGCACGAGCATTCTCGAATTGTATATGACCGGACCATGTGGAATTGAATATCCCACACCATTGAGAAATATACAATCATATCCCATTATAAACGAAATATTATAGCTTTTATTATACGCGGATGCGCGCTTTTCATCATCATGCCACTGAACAACCATGCCCAAATCCTCAAAAATTGCACGGAAAGGCACATATGTTAAGTCATTTAATATAACCGGAGGCTGGTCAAATTCCACTTGTTTCTGATTTATGTAAACCTGCACTTCATCTGCTGATGCAGCGGCGGAACAGGAAAATACAGCTGCCGCCGCTGCCGCTGCAATAAACTTTCTCATATATTTCCTCTTTCAATAATTTGTTTTCTGTTTCAATTATATCAAAAAAGTGCTTCGGTGTCAAGCGGCGTTATTTTTCAGAAGATAAGAGCATTTGTTGTTGCTATGTACCAATTTATTGATTATGACTTTGTTTTATTTATCGTTGCATCAAAAGGCACGGAATTAAAGAAATTTGTTTTCTTCTTTTACAAACAAAACACATTTAGAAAATAATTTAATGTACAATTTCACGAAAATACTTGCTGTTTATTGACAAGAATTCTTTGGTGTTGTATAATTATTAGAGATTTAATTATTAGAATTCTAATAAAAGGAGTGATAAGAATCATGAAAGAATCGTTGCACTATTTACTTATGGCAAATCATTTATTATTTCAGAAATCTTTGCTTGCAGGAATCAAAGATATAAACTTAACGCCAGGGCAGCCCAAAATTCTTGACTACTTATTATTTCATGATTGTGCTGTCCAAAAAGAAATTGCAGAGGCTTGCCATATTGAGCCGGCGACTATTACATCCGTTTTACTCGGAATGGAGAAAAAAGGTTTGATAGTACGAAAGAATATCAACGGCAATCGACGCAGTTTATATGTGTGTCTGACTAATAAAGGAAAGTTACTTGCAGAACAAGTTGAGTTAAGATTTGGGGTAATTGAAAAAAAAGCGCTTTTAGGCTTTAACGATGAAGAAAAAGAAATGCTTACCGCTTTTTTAACAAGAATAAATAAAAATCTAATAAATAAAGGAGTTGTTAATGATGAGAAAAACTGAAATTGCAAAACGATATGTATTGTTTGTAATAAGCCTGTTTTTTGCGGCTTTAGGTGTTGCATTTACGAAGCATGGGGAATTGGGTGTATCGCCTATTTCATCCGTAGCAAATATTATGAGCTATAAGTTTTCTTCACTTTCTTTAGGTGCATGGCTTATTATTTGGAATTGTTTTTTGATATTTGGACAAATATTCATACTTCGTAAAAAATTTCAGCTGATACAACTGCTGCAAATCCCTCTGTCATTTTTATTTGGATGGTTTACTGATTTGGGAATGTGGATTGTGTCGTTTATTTCTGTAAATTCATATTTCATGCGGATTGTTATGGTAGTTGCCGGAGTTGTTATTCTTGCATTTGGTATTTCGCTTTCCGTTATTGCAAATGTAATTATGAACTCAGGCGAAGCATTTGTAAAAGCAATTTCAGATACTTTTAACAAGGAATTTGGAAATGTAAAAATTGTATTTGATGTACTTTGTGTTATTGTTTCCCTTATTTTATCTCTTGTATTTTTTGATTTTACTATTGTGGGAACAAGAGAAGGGACTATTATTTCCGCCCTATTGACGGGTGTGGTTGTAAAGTTTTTTTGCAGTAAAATAAAAGAACCCATCAATGTTGTTTTGTGTCATCAATCGTATAATAAAAAGGTAAATAAAGCAAATGGGACGGCGGAAAAGTCGCTGCATAAATAATTTGATTAACATTTTTGCAAAGCATAACGTTTCAAGAAAAATATACCCTTAGAGCGATTATGCTTCAAGGGTATATTTTGAGTTATGGCGGCGTAAGCAAGACTGGATCGAACTTTCATTTCTCATCATTTGTGTTATCTGTAATTATAACAGTTTGTGTTGAATTTTCCCATTCAACCATGAATCCAAAGCTTTCCGCAATAAAGCCTATCGGCAGCATTGTACGGTTGTTTATAATAACGGGCGTTACATCAAGAGTGTTTGCCTCATTATCAAGATATGCGGTTGTGCTTCCGATTGTAAGGAGGATTTCCTTTCCGTCATATTTAAGAGCTGCGGTATACGTATTATCGTCCCATGCAACTTCGCCGCCGATAGCCTCGACAAATGCCCGTACAGGTAAAAGTGTTCTGTTGTCAATAACAACAGGAGCTGTACCTTCCGTGTCAATATTTTGCTGCGTGCCGTTTATTGTCATAACCGGACTGCCTATCTGCATTGTAACTGTTGTCTTTGCTGTTTCCGCCGCTGCATCAATCTCTGCCGACAACGCATTTCTCATATTGAGCGTTCTCGGAAAACCGTTATACGGAGCCGTTAAAAGCGGAACGGCAAGCATATTGTCCTTTGTAAGTCCCGCGGCGTAACCCTCAGAAATTTTTCCTGCAAGCTCGCTTTCTCTGCCGCCCTGCGCACCCATTACGGCAAGGTCTATAAGCACCTGTGTTGCTTTGTTCTCAGATGCCGGAATTTCTGTTCCGTTTATCACAGCTTCCGTTGCTGCAATCAGAATATCCTGTGTTGCGTTGTCAATATTTCTTCCGACATAATTTTCCTTATCGTCAGTCTTGAAATGCTCCATTAAACTCAACAATTCTTCGCTGTCGCTTGCGTAATCGGCTGTGATAGCTTCTGTCGGCTGAGGGCGCTCAGGCGTCGGGTTTTCGTTTAACTCCGTCGTATTAGCGTTTATTACATCAATGGCAATTGCAGTTTTTTCCTCACCGTTGACGTCCTCGTTACAGAGCATTGCCGCACGCAGCATATCCTTTGAATGTCCGACGTCTAAATTTCCTCCCGTATGACTGCTGAACTGCGCCTGACAGTTATCATTTCCGGCAATCGTGCAAAGAGTGAGAAACTCTCTTTCGTAAACCGGAAGCCCCACACGATTATAGAAATCGCCGAAGCATATTCCCGAAAGGAATAAAGTCTGCAATTTCAGTGACTCCTCCATATCATCTGTAACTGCGCCTATGGTCGGTCTTTTTGCTCCGAAAAGGAAACGCTGTACCGCCAATCCGTCGTCATAGCGTGTTTCCTCTGTTGAGGTAATACGGCTTTCATATGGAATGTCTTGTCCTAATGCTTTCAACGCTTCGTCCGCCGCGTCAAGCGCCGCCGCGGCTCTTGTAAAGCCGCAGTATGCGCCGCTGTGATAAATAGCTTCCTTGATTTCAACGGCGGTAAGCCCGTCATCAAGCGCAGCCTTTACCTCGCCTGCCATTTTGTCAAGGGCTTGATTTGATGAAATGCTCACCAGCCTTGACAAGTGCTGTAATCTCACGCTTAGATTATCATTGATATATTCCGTTTTTTCCGCTTCGCTCATGCTTGTGTAAACCTCCGCATTAACAGCGTCCGCACCGTCCTCTGCCGCAAACGCGCCTGCTGCCATGCTGACCGACATAGCCGCCGTAATAAATATTGATATAATTTTCTTTTTCATTACCGAAACCTCCTATATGTTATCTTAGCTTATAAATTCTCACCAAAAAATTCAATCAGTTTATTTACCTCCTGAGTAACATATTCCTCAACATAATATGTTTGGATATGGCTTGCGCCGTCAATGAGAAACAGTTCTTTATTCTCTGTTCCCGATGCAAGGTTAAAGCAGTCCTCCGTCATATACAGAGTATCTGCCTTGCTGCCCGCCATCATAAGAAGCGGCTGTGTAATTAAATTCATATTATGTCTTGCGTCAAAATTCACAAGGTCTAAAAGACACTTTGTCGGCACTGAGCCGCCTGAATTGGGATGTGCGTAATCATAGCCGTAGTACAGCTGTCCCTCGCTGTAAAGTCCCGGTCCCATTGCTACCAATTCTTCTCTTGTCGGCGCAGCGCTTCCGCTTGAAGCAGGATATTGTACACCTTCACCGTTTGCTTCCTTGCTGCGGGCTTCTGCCGCGGCGGCAAGACGCTCGTCTATGGTATCAACCTGAGAATCATTAAGACCGTTCAGCCGAACAATGCCGGTATTAAACATACTGAGCGTGGCAACCGCCTTTGCTCTTTTTTCTGTTTGCGCCGCTTTCGTTGTATAACCACCGCCGCCGCAGATTCCGAGCATTCCTATACGTTCGGTGTCAACGCCCGGAAATGCGCATAGAAGGTCAACCATACCGTGAATATCATTCACACGATTTTCAGGGGTGTCAAGCATTCTCGGTTCGCCGCCGCTTGCGCCCTGATAAGCTGCGTCTGCCGCAACTGCGATATAACCGTTCTCGGCGAGCTTCTGTGCAAATAAACCCGCAACCTGCTCTTTAACGCCGCCGTTGGGATGCGCCACCGTGACGGCAGGATACTTTTTATCGCTGTTTTCATCATATCCGGCAGGCGTATAAACATTTGCTGCTATCTTAATACCATTCAGATTATAAGTGATTGGGTGAATGTTGACCTCACCTGTTTTATTTTCTGTAATCGCGCCGTCATATACAAGTCCGAACATATTATCATTAAAATTATTTTCCGACTTTATTTCTTCGTCAGTTTTGTAATGAATGTTCATACCTGCAATGTCTTTGATAGTTACCTGTTGACTTCCTTCGTTCCATATTACGTCAAGTCCCAGAGCTTCTGCAATAAAACGTATCGGGAGCATTGTTCTGTCATTGATTATGACAGGCGGACTGTCGAGAGCGACATTTTCCCCGTTTACTGTTGCAGTGCTGTTGCCGATTGTCATAGAAATTTCATCCGCAAAGGACGTCATAGGGATTGACGCGGTCAGCATTGCCGCAGTCAGCAGAATTGATACTGTTCTCTTTGTTTTTTTCATGATTTTTAATCTCCTTTTATATGAAAATTTTTAATAAACTTGTTTAAATATTATTTCTTTGGTGTTGCTTTTTCCTCTTAATTGTAGTATAATTTATATGAGTAATAAAATCAATGGTCAAGTTTATGAAATATAAGGCATATGCCACACATAACCATATGAGTGTGGTATATGCAAAAAAATTCTTATCGGAGGAGGTTTGGAAAAAGATAAGCGGCGCATCTCGCCGCCCTCAGCGACTTGAAGTATAAACATACGTCGGCGTCGCTTTTGACGGCAATCAGCTTGCTTCTTTTTTTCCAAACGCATTGGTGAAAGAAGTTCAAACATCGTTGGTGAAAGGAGTTCGGATTATAAAAATGAGTGAAAAAAAACATAAGGATCTGCGTGTGCGAAAAACAAAAAAAGCTATACGGTCTGCATTTGAGGATATGGTATGTGAAATGGACTATAATGAAATATCCATAAAAGAGCTTACTGCAAGAGCGATGATAAACAGAAAAACCTTTTATCTGCATTATCAGGATTTAGACGAGCTGCTTGCGGAATTGCAGGACGAATATGTAAATGTATTTATAAAACAGAACGTAAGCTATAAAAGTCTGGATGATATAAAAAATTTAATACGGCTGTTCTTTGAATCTGCCTCCAAGCAGTCAAAATTTCAGGAAAGGCTTATATGCAGCGGCAGTTATCAAAATTTTTTTAATCAGGTAAACAAGCGAATTATGGACTATCGCCGCGATACTAACCGGGGAGCTTTCGGAATGGACGAATTGTCCGAAAATTTTGTTTTTGCATATTACGGAGCCAATTCCGCGTTGTTATATCGTCAATGGGTTGCGGACGGAAAGAAAATCCCGTTAGAGGAGGCAATACAGCTTGCCACAAAATTGATATGCAACGGAATGTCTGCATTCGTCAAAAACTAAGAGCCTATCCGTAAATTAAGCGCATCTCGCTTGCTGTTCGTCATATTGCCCCAAAAAATCCCCGGCATACGCTAATGCGTCGGATTTTCGGAATAATCTGACTGTATGACCTGCAAAGCAAGTCATGGGGGGAGATGTTTACAGCTCACCGCAGCAGAAAAAAATCTGAATTCGCAATATAAACTTTCTTAATTACGGATATAAAAAACGGCTTCATCGTTTAACGATTCGATGAAGCTGTTTTTTAGCTGCTGTTTACAAGTAAAACCTACTGTTGTAATTTTATTTTATTATACTTCGTATCTTTAAGAATTTCAATGGAATTTTCAAGGGCAGCTGTATAATAAACAGTGTTATCATCGGTAATAAGTATCATTTCAAAGTCATTCCGGCTTTTCCAACAGTCAATTGCATCGTCAAGTCCCATGACAAACAGCGCTGTAGAAAGAGCATCGGCAATGGCCGCATTGCCGCTTATAACTGAAACTGCCGCAAGACCGCTGTTTGCGGGATAACCTGTGGACGGATTTATTATATGGTGGTATATTTGTCCGTTTTCCTCAAAAACCTGTTCATATGAACCGGACGTTGCAATGCATTTATCGGAAATATCAAGCCTTGCGATATGACTGTCTTTATTCTGCGGATCTGTGATACCGATACGCCACTTGCTGCCGTCAGGCTTCGTTCCTATAGCCTGTATTGCACTCCCGAATGAAATCAGTCCTGCTTCAATATTGTACTTATTGAAAATTTCTTTCACTCTGTCGCTTGCATAACCTTTTGCAATGCCGCCCAAATCAAGTGTTGAATTATCTTTTAAGCTTACAATATTGTCTTTTAGTTCTATATTTTTATAATTAACCTTGATAAGCTGCTCCTTTAGCTCCGCTTCGCTTGGCACACGATAACTGTGTCCGAAAAATCCCCACAAATCCATGATGGGCGCAACAGTTATATCAAAAGCACCGTTTGTTGATTTACTGATATCCAGTGCGGTATTTATCACAAAAGCTGTTTCATCACTCGCCTCAGCGTTTTTATTGGTATTCAACGTATAAATTTCCCCATTCTCGTTAGAACGCGACATTTTGGTATCAAGACGGTATATTTCATTTTCTGCTTCGGCAAGCGCAATTCCCGAATTTTTGCCGTATGCAGTCAGGGTGATTGCGGTATCCATTGCAATAACTGTTTTTCTTGCGGCTTCTTCGGATATATTATCCCCGCAGGCTGTTAAAATGGAGCAGAGCAGTACAAGCATCGGTAATAAATTTATTCTTTTCATCTTATTGCTCCTATCATTTTAAAGGTAGTTTAGAATATTTCTCGTCTGTTGCTTTTTCCTCGTAACTGTAGTATAAAATATTTCGTGTATAAAATCAATAACCAAATTTCAGAAAAAAAGGGTTTATGCCACAAATGTGCAAACACAGTGGCATAAACCCTAAAATAACACGTTTTGCCCCTTGCTTCTGAAGCTCAAAGTGATATACTTTTAATAAAGAGTAATATGCCGCATAAAAGAAATTTAACGGCGGAATATCAGTGAGGTGAATATTGAATTGGAAGAAAAGAAGCATGAGGATCTGCGCGTTGTCAAAACAAAAAAAGCGATACGCGAAACCTTTGAAGAAATGATATGTGAAATGGATTATGAGGAAATATCTATAAAAGAGCTTACCGCAAGAGCTGAAATCAACAGAAAAACCTTTTATCTGCATTATCAGGATTTAGACGAGCTTCTAACCGAATTGCAAAATGAAATAGTTGCCGCCTTTATAAAAAGGGAAGCAAGCTATGCCGATATGACGGATATAAAGAATTTAATCCGTTTGTATTTTGAGTCAACTGTTCATCAATCCAAGCTGCATGAAAAGCTTATATGCAGCGGCAGCTATCAGAAATTTCATGAAGCTGTCAACAGACGAATTATGGAATACCGCAGAGAAGCAAACAGGGGTATATTCGGAATGGATGAATTATCTGAAAACTTCATTTTTTCCTTTTACGGAGCGAATTCCACATTACTTTACAGGCAATGGGTGGAGGATGGAAAGAAAATGCCCATGGAGGACGCCATACAGCTTGCAACAAAGCTGATATGTAACGGAATGTCAAGCGTGGTTCGAGGGAAATAAAAAAGCTGCGCAACTATATTTCGCTTTTTTGTAATAAGCAAAATTTCTCACGTTGCGAACAATTTCCTATAAAATAGAAAAAGCCGAAACGCAAAATTTTAAGGAACCACTGATTAATTAACGCCTAACGTCTTAGCACGCATTGAACTTGCATATTTTCCGTCATATCATACAAAAATCTCTCG
>JAUNPN010000037.1 GCA_030536655.1 bacterium
AGAAGCGACGCCGACGTATGTTTATACTTCAAGTCGCTGAGGGCGGCGAGATGCGACGCTTATCTTTTTCCAAACTTGTTGATTTTCAGACCTGACGCTTACACGTACATTGTGAAAATTTCGAATAAATCGATAAATGAGGTCAGAAGAATTATTGTCAATAAGCTCACGACATAATCTAAAAAAATTTCCAAAACTAAAATTTGCATAAACCAAATCTTATTAAGCATAATAATATATAGGCAACCTTTAAAAACCCCATGTACTTGCTAAAGCACCCATAAGGTACTGCTGTTTGCGTCAATAAAACTTGAAAAACGCAAGTTTTCCTGCGTTTTATTTCCTTGACATCAGTAGCTTCTAAGCACTTTATCAAGCACAGCAGGTTTTTAGAGGTTGCCTATAGAAACTTTTACATTCCGAGCTTTATACCGGCATCGGACTATACATTAAGGTTTTAACAAAGGAGGCAGACGCTATGAAAGCAACAGGTATAGTAAGAAAGATTGATGATTTGGGAAGAGTTGTTATCCCTAAGGAAATCAGACGAACAATGAGAATTCGTGAAGGAGATCCGCTCGAAATATATACCGAAAAGGACGGAGAGGTTATTTTTAAAAAATATTCGCCGATAGGCGAGCTTGGAGAATTTGCCGCAAATTATGCCGAAACACTTGCCAAGGCAAGCGGCCACGGAGCCTGCATTACAGACCGCGACAATATCATTGCGGTATCGGGAATCCCCAGAAAGGAGCTTCTTGAAAAGCCGATAAGCCAGGAGCTTGAAAGCCTCATGAACGAGCGCACAAGCCTTCTGAACCATTCCAACAGCCACGTTGCCGTTACAGAAGGCAATGACAAGTACAATGCCGGGGTTGTCGTTCCAATTATCTCAGAGGGCGACATTATAGGCTCTGTACTTTTCGTATTGAAGGACGGCGAAAAGGCTTCAGAGGTTGAGGATAAGCTTGCGGAATCTGCGGCAAGCTTTCTCGGCAGACACATGGAAAGCTAAAATAAAAACACCGCCTGTAAAGTGAACGCTTTACAGGCGGTGTTTTTTATTTTACTTTGACTTCTTTGCCGAACGTCTTTCAGCAGCCGCTTCTGCTCTTGCTTTAATCTCTGACTCTTTCCAGACTGCCCAGAATGAGCTTGCAATAAAGATTGAAGTATAAGCACCTGCTACAATACCCACAATAAGCGGCAGTGCAAATTCCTTGATTGCACTTACACCCATAATATAGATAAGAACTATTGTAATAAGAGTTGTAATGGTTGAATTGATTGTACGTCCCATCGTTTCCTTTACGGCATTATTTACAATTTCCGTAACAGTATTGCTCTTTCTTCTGCCCTTCATGTTCTCACGAATACGGTCGAAGATAACAATTGTGTTATTGATTGAATAACCGATAACCGTAAGCATAGCGGCAATAAATGTTGTGTTAAGCGGAATATTTGTAATTGCATAAACCGCAGCCATAATCAACACATTTATTGCAAGAGCAATAACAGCCATAACCGCACTTCTCCACTCGAAGCGAATGGCAATATAGATAAGGATACATATTATAGCGAGCAAGGTATATAAGAGTGCCTTTCTCTGAACTTCCATACCAAAGCTTGCTGAAGCTGTACTTGATGAGATAAGTTCTTCATCTGTAATACCAAACTTTTCTTTTAAAGTATTCATTACAGCAATCTTAGTTTCATCCTCATTCTCTGTAGCCTGAACCTTTATTACAGCCTGTGTAGCTGAGGAACCCGACTTCTGAACCTTTGCCGAAGCGCCTGTTTCGTCAAAGATAAGCTTTGCTACCTCGTCATTATCAAACTCTGACTTTAATTCAACCTGCATTCTTGTTCCGCCAAGGAACTCAACGTCAAAGTTAAATCCGCCGTTTACGATATACATCACGATGCCAAGAACAAGAATAAGCGCCGGAATAATAACGAATTTCCATCTGTTTTCTACTATCTTCATTACTGAGCGCCCCCTTCCTTGTTAACCTGTTTACAGAATAAGTTTCTGTTCTTAATACCGATATTTACAAGCTGCTTTAAGAAGAACTTTGTAATTACGATAGCTGTAAACATTGAAAGCACAACGCCCACACCAAGAGTTGTTGCGAAGCCTGTTACTGTGCCTATGCCCGAAATATAAAGAACAACACAAGTAATTATTGTTGTTACATTTGAGTCAAGGATTGCCGAGAATGCCTTGTTGAAGCCCGCTTCAACAGAAGCCTTTATTGTCTTTCCTGTTCTTAACTCTTCCTTCATTCTTTCAAATATGATACAGTCAGCGTCGACCGCCATACCTATTGAGAGAACGATACCCGCAATACCCGAAAGCGACAGGTTTGTGTGCATAAGACCCATTGCAAGTCCGATAAGACCAACATAAATAAGTAACGAGAGGTCTGCGATAAGACCCGGTATACGGTACATAACAACCATGAAAATCATGATTAAGAGAATACCTATTGCTGCTGCCATAAGCGATGTCGGAAGCGCATCTGCGCCAAGCTCCGCACCTACGGTTTCCTGCGAAATTGTTGAAAGATTAAACGGAAGCTGACCTGACTTAATCTGGTTCGCAAGGTTCTGAGCGGTTTCAGCCGTAAAATCACCTGTGATTACACACGAATCGCTGTTGATTTCCTCCGATACTCTCGGAGATGATACAACAGTGTCATCCATCATGATTGAAATATAATTCTTTCCTGATGCTGACTGTGCCGCCGCCTTTCTTGTTGCCTCGGCGAACTTTGCCTTAGCCTCAGGAGCAAATTCAACCTGTACATGGTGAGTGGCGTTTCCGCCCTGCTGTGTTGCGCTGTACTGATATGAAGCATCCTTAATATCTGTAGCGCCGTCCAAAATTTGTACGCCGTCAGCGTCAACAAACTTTAACTGAGCCATTGCGCCCAGAAGCTGAGCAACAGAATCTGTATCAAATACCGATGGAATTTCAACTGTTATCTTTCCGCCTTCGCTCTTTGATATTCTTGACTCTGTGTAACCTGCGTTTGTCAAACGCGTCTGGAAAATTGATTCAACGACATTCATCTGGTCGTCTGTCGGGTTCTCTGTTTCAGCCTGTAAGGTGATAACCGAACCGCCCGCAAGGTCAATACCCTTACGGATACCCTTCTCCGGGTCAAGCATACCGCCGTATTGGAAGCCTGCAATATTGAAGCCTACAAACGCTACAATATTAAGGATTACCGCGATTACTACACCGAAGCAGAGGATAGTTATGCTTTTCTTTTTCATTAGCACATACATTCCTTTCCTTGGGTAAACACATTACCCCATATTATAATAACTATTGTATTATACCTCTTTTATCGTTTTTTGTCAAGTGGAAATGCATCAAAAGACAAGTTTTTTTCTATCCCGTTTTTTATTTTATTTTCTCCTAACCTCTTGACCGATGCAGAAAAACAATGTATAATAGTAGTATTATAACACAGTCGAGGTGAAAATTTTGGAAAGCTACGAAAAAATATATACACTTCCGGTGCTTCCCACAAGAGGAATTGTCCTCTTTCCCGGTACAAGCATTAATTTTGATGTGGGACGTGACGCGTCACGCATAGCGATTGATGAAGCCGGAAAAAGCGAAACAAATATACTTATTGTTTGTCAAAAGGATATTAATGAAACGAACGCCAAATCAAACTCTTTATACAAGGTAGGAACCATCGCAAGGATTAATCAGATAATGCATATGCCGGATAATGTTACCCGAATTATTGCTACAGGAATAAGCCGTGCTGTTGTCCGTGAATATTTATCGGGTGAACCGTATATCAGTGCTTGTGCAGCGGAGGTTGATACGTTCTATGCCGCACCCGGCCCTATGAAAACGGCTTATCTGGATATGCTTAAGAATGAATTTAAAAACTTCTTTTCTGAAAATCCGCGGCTGAATGCGGATAATTTCGTAAATGTCATAGGTATGACAAATCTCGATAAGCTTTGTGACACGGTCGCTTCCGGGCTTGATGTCGATTATGATGTCAAGCAGAATTTACTGGAGGAATTCAATCCATATCGCAGATGCGAGAAAATCCTCGCGGCGATAAAAAATCGGATGCAGATTTTGGAGCTTGAACGTAAAATCGGATATAAAGTAAAAGAAAATATAGATAAAAATCAGCGTGAATACTATCTGCGCGAGCAAATGAAGGTTATTTCCGAAGAGCTTGATGAAGACAGCTCACCGAAAAAGGATGCAGATGAATTTACCGAAAGGCTTAACAAATGCAAAATAACCGGCGACAGCAAAGAGAAAATCATGAAGGAAATCAGCAGATTTTCACATATGCCTGCTCAGTCCTCTGAATCAAATGTGTTAAGAAACTATCTTGATACGGTACTTAGCCTGCCGTGGATTAAAAAGTCAAAGGAAACCTTTGATATTTCACAGGCAAAGAATATACTGAATGAAGATCACTACGGACTTGAAAAGGTCAAGGAACGTATTCTCGAATATCTTGCAGTTCGTCATTTCACCAACGGCAAGGTTGGAACAATTCTTTGTTTTGTAGGACCTCCCGGAGTCGGAAAAACCTCTGTTGCAAAATCAGTTGCGCGAGCTTTGAACCGTAAATATGTGAGAATTTCATTGGGCGGTATCCATGATGAATCCGATATCAGAGGCCATAGGAAAACTTACATCGGCGCTATGGAGGGCAGAATTATAGCGGCAATGTCAGAGGCGAAGGTTAAAAATCCGCTGCTCCTTCTTGATGAAATTGATAAAATGGGTTCCGACTACAAAGGAGATCCTTCAGCTGCTTTACTGGAGGTTCTTGACTACGAACAGAACAGCGCCTTCCGTGACCACTATATAGAGATTCCGTTCGATTTATCTCAGGTTTTGTTCATTACAACAGCCAACACACTTGATACCATATCGGGGCCGCTGCTTGACAGAATGGAGATTATTGAGCTTTCAGGATATACCTCATCAGAAAAGCTTAATATTGCCAAAAGATATCTTGTCAAGAAATCACTTGAAAAGAACGGATTAACAGACGAGCAGGTAAAATTTGATGACAGTGCTTTAAAGGATATTATAGAATATTACACACGCGAAGCGGGTGTGCGAAAGCTTGAGCAGCAGATTAATTCACTTTGCCGCAAAGCAGCAAAAGCTATTCTTGAGCAGCAAAAGGATTCTGTCAGAATCACCTCAAGAAATCTCAAAAGCTATCTCGGCAGACACCGCTATCATTTTGACATGATGAACAGCGAACCTCAGGTGGGAATCGCTCGCGGACTTGCATGGACAAGTGTGGGCGGAGAAACACTTTCAATTGAGGTAAATGTCATGAAGGGTACCGGTAAAATTGAATTAACAGGCAAGCTGGGCGATGTAATGAAGGAAAGTGCAATGACGGCGATAAGTTATATCCGTTCAATTTCAGACAGATTTGCCATTGATGAAGATTTCTACAAGAAAAAGGATATACACATACATATTCCGGAGGGCGCCGTACCAAAGGATGGTCCTAGTGCAGGAATAACAATGGCAACTGCGGTTATATCCGCATTATCCGGAAAAGCTGTAAGAAACGACATAGCTATGACCGGAGAAATCACATTAAGGGGACGAGTTCTCCCTATCGGCGGATTAAAAGAAAAATCAATTGCCGCATACCGCGCCGGAATACGTACTGTATTTATTCCGCATGAAAACAAGGCTGATATTGATGATATTCCGAAGGAAATTGCCAAGCAAATTGAATTCATTCCTGTAAAAGAAGCAAAGGAGGTATTCGATATTGCAATACTATAAAAACTTATACTATGTTTAAACCACATTCTTGTCTATTATATAATTACAACATAAAAACAAGTTAAAAAAGTTTTGAAAAAGATAAGCGGCGCATCTCGCCGTCATTCAGGGCTTGATGTACAGCGTACAGCTGCGCTCCTCATAACGGTAATCTGCCTGCTTCTCTTTTTCCAAACGCATTGGTGAAAGGAGTTCGGATTACAAAAATGAACAAAGATATGACCGCATACTGTGGCGATTACTGTGAAGACTGCATATGGAAAGACCGAGTTGGATGTACCGGATGCAAAGTAAACAAAGGCGATATGTTCTGGGGAGAATGCGACAAGGCCAAGTGCTGCATTCAAAATAATTTCGAGCATTGCGGCGAATGTCCGCAAATGCCCTGCGATAAGCTTTTAAGCTTATTTAAAGACCCTGAACACGGTGATGACGGTTCAAGACTGATAAATCTGAAAAATTGGGCTGTCGGCAATTATTCTTAAAGCTAATCGGAACCCGCTGCAAAGCGCAAACTTTGCAGCAGGTTCCGACCTGTCTTTTACTTTCCGCTGATTTTATCAATAGTCCTGAACGGAGCATCTTTTGCTGTTCCCCACTCCATATCCTTATTTCTGTAATCAAATTTCAGAGTAAATTTATGTACATCCTGCTGTATCCTTTCAAGCTCTTTTTTTTGCTTACAATATAATTCGGCAATAAACGGTCCCTGCTGCGAATCCTTTAAGGATTTTGGAACAGCTCTCAGCAGCATTTCCATATGCTTCAGGCATACACCCTTCGATTTATCAAATTTTGCCTTAAAATTCTCATCATTTGCCCACATATACAGCAGAACATCCGCATATCGCTCCATAGTATTATCACGCTTACTACATACCATACAGCCGCATTGTATATTATGAAGCTCATCTGCAATTTTCTGCGATACAGGCACAGCTCCGCTCTTTTTGAATAAGGATCCTTTTGCCTTTGCAAGTGCTGCAGTTTCCTTGTCATGCCTTGCAAGCATTTTTCTTATCTCTTCAAGATGTGTGTCCAATACCAATGCAAGCGACAGCTTATTATTCTTTTCCAGCATCATTGAAAAATGTGTGCGGCAGTACCCCTTTGCATTAGATTCTACCCTATAATCCGGCTCCATCATCGCAGCCCCAAGAGCATACTCCACCGCTTCATCCTCAAGCTGCTTTTCAAGCTCACAAAGAGGACATTCGCAGTCTTTGTCATATGCTTCATTTACCGGTATTGTATATATTTTTTCTTTCATAGACAACTCCTTTGTAAATATGTACTGTAAAATCCAAAAGACTTCTTCTCTAACAGTAAATATTGTATCATAAGTGCAAAGCCGCCAACTGGCTTTGCTTCACACCGATACAATAATTACAACATTTAAAATCCGAAAGGATTTTTTCTTTAATTGTAATTATTATACCACATAAATCATAAAATTACAAGAGTATATCTATCGTTTTTTGTTTAAAATTCCATTTTTATCTGCTGATTATTTCGTTTGCCATTTCTGTCATATCATCCTTAGACAGATTGCCGTCCATCTGCATAAGATCAAAGTGCATACCTTCATCTACCCACGAAACACTTTGCACTGTATGAAGCTCTACCTCATCGCTTCCCCAGCTGAATACAAGCTCTCCGTTTTCTTCTGCTTTCTTATCTTCCTCTGTCATTTCATAACCCGGGGGTACGAACTTGTTCTCATAGCATACATAATAAATATCCGTTCCGTTTATTCCCGAAATAGTTTCTCCGCTCATTTCAATATATGAATTAAACTTTTCCTGTGAAAGGCTAACCTTATCTCCGTCCTTCTTATATCTTAATGAAATAGATTTAAAGCTTTCAACTGTATTGTCATTCTCATCATGCAAGTTATTTGTTACAATACTTCCTTCATCAAAGCTATATCCGTTGGCAAAGCTGTCAATGAGCACAGGTTCATAACCTATATCCTTAATACACTGCTGTGCCGTAGGGAGTGACGTATAGTCCGGTTTTGATGAAGAACTGCCGCTCCAGCTTTTTATAACTCCGCTTCCCGCAAATACTGTTGCGCCGACGGCAAGCACCGCTGCCGCTGCAATTACCGCAAATTTCTTTCTTGACTTCATAACACTGAACTTCCTTTCCATATACGGAGTGTCAATTCTACTATGAACCATACCTTTTATCCTGACGATATTAATATCAAGCATATTTTCATCCTTCATAGTGCAAAGATTTAACTCATCCGACAAATTCCTTTTTCTTTTCATAGCAATTCCTCCGTTTCCGATAAAATTTTTCTGAGCTTCTGCTTTCCTCTCGAAAGCTTGGTCTTAACAGTTGACAGCTTAAGTCCGGTTGCTTTTGAAATATCCTTAAGCTTTTCATCATACTTGTAAAATCGTACAAATATTTCATTGTCCGGCTCGCCTAACTTCATTACAGCATTCCACAGATAATCGCTTTCCGCGCTGCTGTCAGCAAAATCACTTTTATCCGGCAATTCGACGTCATCAAGAGATGTATATTCTTTCCTCTTATTCAGCCTCTTTAACGCGAAATTACGTGCTGAAGCCGCAAGATATGAGCGTATCGTGCCCTTATTCAAGTCTATGTTTTCCGCGTTTCTCCAGAGTGATATAAATACGTCCGATACAATTTCCTCAATGTCCTCCCTTGGTAATGCAGTTCCTGCTATATTGTACAAAACTGTGCTTACATATGGAGTATATATCTCAATCGCCTCATCTATTGAGTTTTTTGCTTTCTTTTTAAGCCTCTTAAGCAGTTTTTCTTCATTAACCATTATGACCTACCCTTTTATGTAAATATTTAAAAGCTTTTAATCTTTACACTTATATATATCCTTTAATTTATAAAAAAGTTTCAATTTTACAATTTTATCTGCTTTTTATTTAACAAATTTGTTGACAAACCCTCTAAAAAATGGTATAATCATATTATACTAAGATGGATGTAAATCAGCTTTTAACAGGAAGTATTTTTTTGGTTTTCACAAGAAAACCTCTCCGCATTAGCTGATTGTAAGACTCAAAAAATCCTATAGGTACAATATTTTTCGAGCGTTATACTTATTCATTCCACTTTTAATGAATGAATATGCACGCAATCACTGAAACACCAACAAATATGGCATTCTTCAGATCGGCGCCATATAGTTATGCGGGGCAGCCGCTGTACGCTCCGCCACTCACCTCCACGTATTCTGTAGTATGCAGATACTTCAGAATTATTATAGCATAAAATTTAGAATTATTAAATAGCCGAAAGGAGTCCGGTGCAGTTTCATAACCCCGTCGGCGCCTTTCGCAGAAAGGCAAATTATAGTTATGTCATTTCCACAGAATTTCTTATGGGGCGCGGCTACCGCGTCATTTCAGATAGAGGGCGGCGCTGACAAGCGCGGTGAATGTATATGGGATGTGTTCTGCCGCACGCCGGGCAGAGTCGCCTTTGGTCATGACGGTAAAACGGCATGCGACCACTATCACCGTTTCCGCGAGGATATAGCAATCATGAAGGAGCTTGGTTTAAAGGTTTATCGTTTCTCCCTTTCATGGGGACGTATAATGGATATTGAGCGCGGTGTTGTACGCAGTGACGGAGTGAGGTTTTACAATGAACTGATTGACGAGTTGCTTAAAAACGGAATTGAGCCTTATATTACGCTATATCACTGGGACTTACCGATTGAGCTGCACCGCATGGGCGGCTGGATGTCGCCGGAGCTGCCAAAGCAGTTCGCAATGTATACAAAGAAGGTAATGGAGCTGTTTTCAGACAGAGTCAGCCACTGGTTCACACTGAATGAGGAGCATTGCTTTATTTCTGTTTCCTATGCAAACGGCGAGCACGCACCCGGCTATAAACTAAGCGAGGAGGAGGTTATGCTATGCGCTCACCACGCTCATTTGGCACACGGCATGGCTGTTCAGACAATCCGCCAATACGCAAAGAAAAAACCGGAGATAGGAATCGCTGTTGTCGGTGACATAAAAATTCCCGCATCAAAATCACCGATTGATGTTATGATTGCCAGAAAAGCAATGTTTGCGCCCTGCACCCCGAATTACTGGGGTAACGCAATCTGGGTTGATCCGATTATGACCGGAAGCTACAGCAAGGAAATCCATGAGGTATTTGAAAAAGCTGATATAAAAATTACCGATGAAGAAATGAAAATAATCGGAACTGAAATTGACTGCATCGGTATGAATATTTATCAAGGCTCATATATCGGCAAAAAGGGCTGTCCCCCTAACAAGGTGGGCTTTGAGCAAACCGCAATCGGGTGGCCGATTACTCCGGAGGCTATGTACTGGGGACCAAAATTCCTCTATGAAAAATATAAAAAGCCTGTTTATATTACCGAAAATGGCATGGCAAATACAGATTTGATCTTCTCGGACCGATGTGTGCATGACCCTCAAAGAATTGAGTTTACAGCGCGTTACCTCAGAGAGCTAAAACGTGCCTGCGAGGACGGCGTTGATATACGCGGCTACTTCCATTGGTCGCTCCTTGATAACTTTGAATGGGCAGAAGGGTATCAAAAACGTTTTGGATTGGTTTATGTTGATTTCGAAACGCAGGAGAGGATTTTGAAGGACAGCGCAATGTGGTATAAAGAAGTTATTGAAAAGAACGGCGAAAATCTCGGCTGATCACACCGGACGGAGGAAATGGTTATGGGTGCATTTTCACATGAGGCAATGAATGAGCAAAATCCAAAATGGGAAGCAGCTGTACACAGGATTGATGAGCTGTATAAAAAAAATGAGGATATGCGCTCAGAATTTGAGCGTGACTACACAAGAATACTTCACTGCGAAGCCTATCGGAAGCTCAAGCATAAAACGCAGGTATTTTTTGAAACACAGAATGACCTTGTATGCACAAGAATTGAGCATGTAAGCCATGTTGAATCTGTAAGCACAACAATCGCAAAATCTCTCGGTCTTAATCAGGAGCTTACCTCCGCTATTGCAATCGGTCATGATTTGGGTCACGCTCCGTTCGGCCACGAGGGTGAAAAGGTTCTTTCCAATTTAATGCTTAGGCATATCGGCGAGGAGTTCTGGCACGAAAAGAACGGTCTGCGCGTGGTTGACTATCTCGATTTGCTTGAGGACAGCAGCCGCTGCATGAGAACGCTCTGTCTTACCTATGCGGTAAGGGACGGAATCATCGCGCACTGCGGCGAGGTCAATGACACTGAGCTGTATCCGAGGAATGAGGCTATCGACCTGAAGGATTTCAAAAAAAGGGAGACTCATCCGTTCACCTGGGAGGCATGTGTTGTAAAGCTGTCAGACAGAATTGCCTACGTAGGACGCGACATTGAGGACGCAAAGCGGCTGCGTATTCTTACCATGCCGCAGCTGTTTGAGCTGAAAAATATAGCGAAAAAGTACGGTATGAATACCATAAACACTACCACCCTGATTCATGATCTTATTACGGACGTATGCAAAAACAGCTCACCTGACAAGGGCATACGGACTTCACCGGAGATGTCGGCACTGCTTAACGAAATTAAGGAATACAACTATAAAAATATATACGTAAACAGCAGGCTTTCCGTATACCGCAATTATGTAAAGCTCGTAATTGAAAGTATATTTAATCTGCTCCTTGAATACTATGACGGTGAAAACACAATAAGGAATATTCGCCGTGCAAAGCATTATCCGCTTCTGTCAAAAAGCTTTTCAGTCTGGCTTGGTCACAGAAGCAGCATTGATTTAAGCAAATACGAATGGTCAAAAACCTTGCAGCGGCGGTGCCTAAACAAAAAGATATATCGAAAGCTTGAAACCAAGGAAATATATGTTAACTCAATTATAGACTATATCTCCGGCATGACTGATTCCTATGCTATTAGAGTATTCAATGAGCTGTGCCGATTTTAAAAGGCAATTTTTAATAAAAATAAGCTGTACGGGATTGCTAACGTACAGCTTATTTTTTACTTTAATATCCGAATGAGACTATTTTCCAACCCGTCTTATCCGATTCATATACCACCTTGCATATCATCCACTGACTGCCGCTTGACATACTTTCATCATTTTTATATTCTATATCAAACTCAACCTCAAATTCAGCAGCATTATCGTTTTTATCTTCATCTTCTCTTGCCGTTATCTTAATATTTCCAACCGATTTTATATTATCTATTCTTCTTTCATTATCATCAGCAAAGGTTTTATTCGTAAGCGGCATCCACACTGACGTATTATACAGCTTCGTATCCGGCATATTTGTCGTCATAAAGACAAACTGCTCCTGCTTCGACAAACATGAAACTGCCTTTTCCTCATTCTTCTCAGCTAAAGCATCAAAATATTTCCTTATAACTTCCTCCGGATTATCCTTTACCGCATCAGCTTCTTCCAAAAGCAGCTTTTCACAATATGTACCATAGTCTGTCCCGGTTATTTCCTCAAAGCTTCTTCCCTTTAGACTGCACGCCGCGTCCGCCCTATGCCTTCCGCTGCTTATATACGCGCCTATGATTTCGCCATTGCACTTTATAACGATTCCTCTCGCCTTTTCCGTAGGATAGAATTCCGGAGGCATACTTTCATGAATATAATAAATATCTGCCGTTATCTCACTTCCGGCATAACTGCTCATATCAAGTCCGACGTCTTTTGAAAGCTCATTATTATATGTATAATAATATTTAGAATCAAATGTTCCAAGTTCTGTCATCTGCGGCAGTGTGTCCCTTACGGTATTCATTTTATAGTCAAGCGTCCAACCGTTTTCCTTAAACAATTGTTTTTCCTCGTTTCCCACGCTATACGCCGCCTTGTTTTTATCTTCAAAAAGCGAACTTAAAAATCTGGCAAAGCCCGTATCAACCGTATATAACTTGTTCTCATCTAAGGCATACGCTTCCCCCTCTACGTAATCCCAGTATACCGACACCGTTTTGTCCGAAAATGAAATTTCATAGAGTTGGGTAACTCCGCTCAAATCCAAATCACTCAGACTTCCGTCATAAGGCTTCATAGAGCCCAATCCTCCGCTTTCGTGAAATATATCCTGAATATTCCCCCAAACAGTTACGCTTTCACGGTTATCAAAGTCCTCATTGTCAAATATTCTTGTGACAACAATATCAGAAAAGCGATCCTCTGTTGTATATTCGACCTCGCTTCCCAAGGCTTCGCCTAAAAAGCGCAGCGGTATATATGTATGTCCGTCAACTATACGCGCGGCAGTATCCATTTCAGTGACTGCTCCGTTCTTTGTCATAACTGCGGAATCTATCACAAACCCAACATCGTTCACACTGTCCTTAATACCTACAGATTTTTCCGTTTCATTCCAGCTTACTTTCTTTCCCATCGCCTCGCTTACCGCGCGGACGGGAACCTGTGTTCTGCCGTTTTCATCAATGAACGGCAGTTCCGTTTCCTCACAGTATACGTGCGTACCTCCGACCGTTACATATACTCCGTGGTTTTCAGTATTATGCACAGTTATAATCTGCGGACCGTCATACGCCGATGCTGTTTGCACTGACATCATTAATACTACTGCTTCGGCAAATATACGATTATAGTTCATCTTTTTTCCTCCTTATCCCTTGCATAATTTATTACCAAATAAATTATGATTTATATATTATTTAAACCGAAATTTCTTAGACGCAGTTTTAACAGTTTGTAGAATTGCTTCTGTTTCATTACATAATCTTTCCGGTATTCTTACATATTCCAAAATTTTGTCGTGTTTCATATTTTCAAGCATATATTTTCCAATTTTATATGTTATGGCATAATTCCCTGCAAGATTATAATAATCGTACATCAATGCTTCCTTTGTACAATTTATATTTATATCATAAAAAATTTGCCCTGAAAGATTAGTGGCAAGAGCCTCCCAGAACCATTCACACCCATCGCTATTTGGATTGATTTCCGATTGACAGATATGCACAAATTCATGCAGAATTACTTTCTTATATTCTTCATAGCTCATATTTTTATGAGCGTTTGTTTTTTGGCACATATCAAGCGAAAGAATGTTTATATTTCCATCTGATGTATCTGCAATCATCCAATCTTGATATAATATATATTTACTCATATGTTTGGCATATTTGTCAATATTTGAATATATAATTATTTCCTTTTTATTATTAAATTCTTTCAACCCGAAAAAATCCATAATTTTCTTCATATTTACAATCAAAGCTTCTACTATTACCTCTATTACCTCGACCAAATTCTGAGTTTCAGTAGTATACGTAATAATAAAATCATCTGAAAAGAATTTCATTTTATTATCCTCCACATATTCCGATTTATTGCTGATTATGTAACAAACATCATACTAACATTATATACTTGACGAATAATTTTGTCAAGTACTTTTTCTTAACCATAGCAGCTCGATTCGCTGATTTTCAGAACATTGCAAACCTTCAGAACCTTACAAACTTATAATCCGAACTCCTTTCACCAATGCGTTTGGGAAAAGAGAAGCGCTGCTTATCTTTTTCCAAACTTTCTATATATTCATAACAGCAATAAAAAAAACAAACAAAAATCTCAAAACCTGTATATTTCTATAATTTGTAAATCATATCAAATTTCATATGTATTTAAACAAGCTTTTCTTTCTTCTTCGTCAAAGCTGACGTCTCCAATTCTTGAAAACTGACTGAACTTTACAAATGTATGTCCGCCTATATTTATGCTGTCCATCTCAGCACCCTCCAGATATACTATTATATCTGTACTGTAAATATCATACAGTTTCTCGCCGATTGTCTTATTATCCGTCAAAACCGTTTCCGGCTTTAAATTTAAGGATTTACCGCGCTTTATATCGACCCTTTTTTTCTTTTCATTCCAATCCACAATAAAACCATAAGCTCTTAGGGACTCCGCTCGCACATACATATGTCCGTTTACATTATAAGCGTTAATCGGAATTTTATCAATAGTACAGTCTATATCACTTGATAAAACCTCTCCGATTACAGTCCCGACAGGGGTTCGGTCATACTCCTTCGGTATTCTGATATTTTCAAGCAATTTCTCCGCTTCGTTAATTCTTCCGTAAACTGTTTTCCATAGTGTACCGTCATTTTTCAGATACAAATTATACTCTGTTTTTGCAACATTTTTAACCTCATACCTTCCATCACACGAAGTCATTCTTCCATCTGAATATAAGACCATATTATAATTTGCATCGTATACATTATTATAAATACACTGCTGCTGATAACCATATCCCGTATATCGTCCGCTGCGGTTAAGCATAAACTCATTTGCCTTAAAATCAGCAATATCTGTCCGGTAGAGTTTATAAGTTTCAACGTCAAATTCATAATTATTGCTCATAAGCAGTGACCCGTTCTTTTTCAAAACATAATTATATCCATCCTTACTTTCGGCTTTTGCCACATCATCCATCAGATACATCGGTTTGCGTACAAAGCATTGCACAACTAAATTCGATTCATCATCCGGCTTTTCAGAACCGCCCCACACATACAGCTTATCATTAATATCAACCGCATTAATCAGTCTTTCTTTTCCGTATACGCTTTTTACATTTTCCATCATTTTTACCGGTTCAAGAACATCCTTGTCCCATTCACCGAGCTGCGCCCACCTTGAGCTGCCCCATCCCCATAGGCTGCAGTCCTCTTTTATTACAAAGCTGAAGCCTTCACCCGCAAGTACGCTGCGTATATTATCCATAAGCTTAAACGGCTCATGATACTCATTATCAGGTTCTATTCCCAGTTCTCCATGCTTATTTGTTCCCCATACATACAGCTCGCCGTTATTTGTGACTGCCATTCCGTGAGTATCGCTTGAATCAAAGGTTCTTGCATAAGAAACAGGTTCATAAATAAAATTTAAACGCTCAAACACCGGTTTTCCATCTTCAACCACCTTCTGAGGTGTATGGCTGCCGGTTAAGTCATTTGTTCCTTGAACATAATTTTTCGCATTTACTCCCCATGTATATATGTCACCGTCAGAAGTGACTGCCGCACAGCATGTCTGTTCGTCATATGATATTATATTTTCAAGCACCTTTTCGTATTCAGTGATTTGCCGGACTCGATTGCGGTTCGGTGTATAGAGAGTTCCTTCCTCGGTAATAATATTTACCCACCAAAACTCATTTACCTCTGCCGCATTATATTCCTCCGTTACAAGCTTCGGTAAGCTTCCATCATATATCAATTCTCCCACAGGATTATATTCATCATTTCCCCATATCCACACAGTACCGTCATAAAGAACCGCATAACTGTCATAGCAGCCTCCGTCACAGCTTTTTACGTCCTGCATAATAAGCACAGGCTCCGCGCAGCCGCAGTGTTCTCCGTTTCCAATACTGCCATCTCCCCATGACCAAAGAGTATTGCCGTTTTTTATTACAAGATTATTCACCAGTCCCGCCGATATGTCACGCGCATTATCCATTATCAAAACAGGCTCGGCGCTTTTTGCAGTATATTTATTTCCATCTGTACGTCCCCAATTCCATACTGTACCGTCATTTTTCAATACCAGTATCTGATACAGAGATGTTTCAACCTTTGATACTCCATCCATAACCATATGCGGGACGGTATTTTCATTGGTTACAATATCCTTGCCCCATTCCCACAGCTCTCCGTTTTCAAGCACTGCCATTGTCATAGAGCCATAACCGCACTCTATTTGTTTTACCTTAAGATCTGCCAGCACCGGCTGCGGGAATTTCAGCTCCTGTGACGGACTGCCGGTCAGTTGTCCTTCCGAATTTTTGCCCCAGCCCCATAAGTTTCCCTCCTCGGTTATTGCCATACAATAACCTTCGCCGCAGCTTACACTTTTGAATTTTGTTCCTTCCTCTGCGTTAGCCGACGCAGGTATAAGTCCCGCAAAAATTGCTGCCGCAGCACACATTGATATAATTTTCAGCATAGTTACCCTCCTATAGTTTACAAACTGCGCCTTTTACGGGCTGATAGTAATTCTTCTCGCACTTTGGTCCGGTATTCTTTTATCATATAAAAACTCATGCAATGTTCCGTCAGATTTGATAAAGTACAGGCACTCCGGATACAAACCAAGCTCTGTATTAAAATAGTATGCCTCCTTAACATTCTCTGACACTGTATCAAAGCTTTCACCTTGTTTTTTAATCAATCTGCCGTCCGAAGTAATGTATACACCGCAATCTATTGATATGATTTTTTCTATGCCGTCCATGAGCTTTATCGCGCTCCCTCTATAAACGCTCCATGCCGAATCACCGCCGTCAACATATCCGACCTCGCCATCATCCACGACCGAACCCCTTGCAAATATATTTTTCGCATTAACGGCAAGTTTTTTCTGTGTACCGTTTATGTATTCCTCTTTTGTTCCGAAATATACAGTTCCGTCAGACGCAAGAGTAAGAATTGTATTTGTACCGCTGCTTCCTTCTATGCTTATTACATCCTTCATTCCCGATGCAAGTTTTTCGCTCTTATCATCCTCCAGAATATATACATCTCCGTTATTATACAGAATACAGTTTTCAGATACCTTTTCCACGTCATACGCTACAATCTCGTCAAACTGACATCTCCATCGGTTTGGTGCAAATATTTTATCTGTTTCCTTGTACAAAACTCCGTCATTCGCGACAACCATTCCTCTGCCCCATGACTTCACATTTGCTCTGTATACCCCCGAATATTGAGGAGAAAGATATCCGGTTGGTGTATAAAATCTATACAGATTTCCGGATTGTGAACGAACAAATATTTCGGTAGTATTTACGCTTGTCTTAACAAAAATATCCGTAAAATATTCCGATTCCCAATATTCTTTATCCACTGCGGGCCATATTGCGTCATATACCTGCTCCTCGGATAACACCTCGTAACCGTAAAGATAAGCATCATTTTCCTTTATATTCTGAATTTTCGTACCGTTCATAAGCAAATCATTTTCCTTATATCCGTAAATAATTTCATCATTATCTCCTGCAATATATCGGAAATCTCGCTTGACACTTACATTTTTCCTTTCTCTTGTATTAATTAGTTTATTATAATATACCGGTATTAAATCAACTCGTACAAGCCTTTTTTCCGCATCAAAATTCACTTCTCCGAATGCTTCCAGCGCACGTACAGGAATTACCATCTGACCGTCTATCGCATATGCCTCAATATTTTCTCCTCCGATATTTACGGTTATATCCGTATCAATCATATCCATCAGCGGTTCACCCACCCTATATTCACTCTTTAATATATTAGTAGTATTCATATTCTGGAGCCAATGGATCGCATACAGATTTTGAGAAATACTAAGCTGTCTTTTTGAATCATCGTAATCTACATCAAACCCGTAAGCTCTAAGCTCCTCTGCAACAACAAACGTTCTGCCGTCTACATTATATGTCCTGCACGCTGCACCGTCAATGACCGTTCCGATATCAGTTGAGAGTACCTGTCCCGTCGCTTCGGCTGCACATACCGACATTACTGTAATTCCCGCCGTTGTAATCATCGCCGTAAATATTTTCTTCATAAAAATAACCTCCTGCTTTTTTAATAATTTTACCACAAGCAAGAGGCTGTTACAATATAAATTTCATGAAATGCCGATAAATTGACATGAACTTCCCCGATTACATTATGTAACCTCCGCTGCGCGCCGCAAAAATCCATAGCGTCAGTGTCAGTGCCGACAGCAAGGTTGTCAGCACTATTACGCTTGAAGTCAGTACTCCGTCATTATTCATATTTTTGGCCATTATGTAGCATGACGGAGTTGTAGGCGAACCAAGCATTATAATCAATGCTACAAGCTGCTGGTCCCTGAATCCCATCATTACAGCAATCGGTATGAATATCATCGGCAGCAGCATTGTTTTTATCAACGCTGCCGCAAAGCTCGGCTTTAGCTTTGCAACTGCTTTTCTTCCTTCAAAGCCTGCACCGATTGCAATCAGTGCCAGCGGAGACGCCATTACCGAAAGGTTTTGTATTGTTTTTTCGATTATCGGGCTAAAGCTTATGTTTATCAGCGATGCCGCAATTCCTAAAAATATACTTATAATAATAGGATTCTTTGCTATATTAACAAGAGAACTCTTAATTGCAGAAATACCTGAACCGTTATTCTGTCCTTCAATCGTCAGCACCAGAACCGCATATACGTTATACAAGGGTACGCATCCGATAATCATTATAGGCGCCATTCCCGCATTTCCGTATATATTCTGAATAAAAGCAATACCCAACACAGCCGCACTGCTGCGGTAAGATGCCTGAACAAACGCGCCTATTATGCTTTTATCCTTTATAAACAGCTTTGACATTCCCCATATTGCAAAGAACATCACTGTTGTAACACCGGCGCAGAACAAAACATATCTCAAATCAAAGTTTTCACGTATATTTGTAACCGCCAAATCAAGAAAAAGCATTGCCGGAAGCGTTACCTTAAAATTAAACTTGTTTGCAACCGAAACAAAACCGTCATCAAGCATCTTAATCTGCTTTAAACCATATCCTATAAGAATAGTCAGAAAAACCGGCATTGTCGCATTAAGACTGTATATAAGGCTATCCATACTATCACTCCTTTGATCTTCCGACGCCAAGCATTGAGGAAACAGCAAGCACGGCAATACATCCGAACGAAACAAGCAGCGGATACATGAACACATTTCCCTCTGTTATAAACGGAAGCAGTGCAATCGCTCCTGCCGGCGGAAACATTATATTCATAAGTCTCATTTCCAAAAGTGTTATTCCCGCAGCAATCACCGCCGGAACACATTGAGATATTCCGAATAAGTCAACACCGATAAACCTTAAAAGCGCGCCGGTTACAGCGGCAACAGAAATTACAAACCATATTCTGAAACGTCTGCCGCGCATATTACGGCAATAACCCTCAACAAACGTAACCACCAACGGAGGCGCAAGTAAAAATATAATTTCAGAATCTATAGGAATATCTATCGGTATATATTTTTTGATAAATCCAAACAGCACCATCGGCACCGCTGCAAGTACGGCAAAAATAATAAACATCCTGCTCCACAGTCCCAAGTCATATGCAAAATCCGGTGTATAATGAAACTTAAATGAAGCTTCTTTATTTCCGCAGTTTATAAGAATTTGCCGTATCGTAACCGCACCCGCCGTCATGAGCGAAACAGCTATAGGATATGCCGCAGAGGTTTCGCCCATATATATTGGCAGCAGACAAGCCGACAGACACGGCATCATTGTACAATCGGTGAGTATTATCAAAAGTCCCGGAAATACAAAACCTATCAATACCTTAATATACAGCGGAAACGGTACAAAAGCACTTATTGCAAAGCCTGCGGCAGCAGAAATCGTCATCATAATAAAGGTATGAATATTATCCGTTTTCCATGGAAGCTTGTCCGTGCATACACAGCCGATAAGAATCGCAAGCATTTCCGGAAATATTACCGCCTCATTTTTAAGAAGATCTGCGGCAAGGAACATTACAAAAATAAATGCCAGTGTAAGTGTATAACGTATTTTTTTCAACAAAATCTCCTTCTTTCATTAGTACAGCATAATTTTGCTGCGTCTGCAATATCTTTTTCAAATCAGTCTTTTATTCAAGTATAATCTTTCCCGCCAACGGTGAATAGCCTCTGTCCCATGCAAAAAGATATATTTTTCCGTCCGCATAAAGCGTTGTTTCTCCCTCCTTAAGCTCTATACAGTTTATTTTCTTCATTCTTCCGCTTTCATCGTAGCTTGCGGCATATAGTTTAGCTTTTGAAGGTATATTTTCCGCACGGACTGTAACATCACTGCCTTTTCTTTCTGCAGTTATACTCGGCTTTTCAATATAGTGTTCGGTATGAATATAATCATCCTCACCCATTACGGGAAGTGAATACAGAAAGCTGCTTCCGTGACCTGTGTCTGTCAGCGGAGTATGCCTTGGAGCAAAGCTTGTGCTTCCTTTCATAAAATACCGATAAGAATCAGTACTTGTATCATCCCACGTAGCATCGACTCCGTAATAATATCCGTCGTCCATACGCACTACATTCCATGCGTGGCTTGTACTTGCAGCAAAGACGCTGTCTATTCCGAAAGCATTTCCTATTAACTGAAATGCTTTCGCATAACCCTCGCAAACCGAACCTGTAGCCTCATCATTATCAAATACACCTGATATTGAATGTGCCGTACCGGCATCCGATGCCGTGCCTTGAGGCGTATATTCATAATATGTTGCATCAAGAATCTTATCATGAATATATTTTGCTTTTTCATAGTTACAGCAGAAATCAGTTCTGTTTATCTCCTCAACCCATTCACTGACCGTTGCGTCAATTTCCTTATCCATGCGCTCTCTTTCCGAACCCTGAGAAAATTCCTTTTCAAGCGAAAGCAGTATTACTTTTGCGGTATCACCGGAATATCCCACACTAAAAAGTGATTTCAGCCAGTAAAATTCGGGATGATCATGGCAAAAAGAAAAGAATACATCAGAAGCATCATATCTGTTCAGTCCCAGCTCCTCAATCATCAGCTTCGCCATAGGAGCAGCGTCTCCGCTTACCGTAAAATCACCGTAGCAGCCGATAAAACCCTGACAAGCTTTAAGCAGCATATTATACAGCTCTTTTTTCTGCTCCGGCATATACCGCTTATCTATATCGCGATAGCCATAATCACCGCCATAGCCGTAAAAGAAATATTCCATTTCACTCAGCTGCGCAGTATCGTCAACAAACGGAGCATAAGGCATGCCATCTCCGTCCTCAAACTCCTCAACAGCATAGCTCAGTCCCGATATCGGCTCATGCTGCCCTTCGGCATAGACTGCTGCCGCCGACAGCCAAAGCGACATCACCGTTATAAATGATATTATTTTTTTCATATTTATAATCCGAACTCCTTTCACAAATGCGTTTGAGAAAAGAGAAGCAAGCAGATTGCCGCCGGAAGCAACGCCGACGTATGTTTATACTTCAAGTCGCTGAGGACGGCAAGATGCGCCGCTTATCTTTTTTCAAACTTTTTACCGCCTATATACTCAAATAAAGATTTTATCAGTCCGAAATTATTTATAACAATTTCAGTATAAAAAAATGACTCAAAACCTTAGGTCTCAAGTCATTTCTTTGATTAATGCGGATAACAGGACTTGAACCTGCATGATGTTACTCACTAGAACCTGAAACTAGCGCGTCTGCCAATTCCGCCATATCCGCTTATTTATTTAACATAAGAAATTATAGCATATTTTTCTTTTCTTGTCAAGAGTTTTTTTCATTATTTTTAACGGAATTTTCACGTATGTAATTTATATTTTTATTTTTATTTTTTTTAAAAAACTATTGAAGTATTCAGAATTTTGTGATATAATGTAATCATGAACGTGAAAGCGTTGTATTATATATAAGGAGGTGTATTTGAAAATGGCATATAAAATTGATTCAGATGCTTGCATCAGCTGCGGCGCTTGTGCAGCAGAATGTCCGGTGAGCGCTATTAGCGAAGGCGATACATCATACGTTATCGATGCTGATACATGTATTGAGTGCGGTGCTTGCGCAGGCACATGTCCGGTTGGCGCTCCGGCAGAGGGCTAATTAAGAATACATAGAAAAGGACAGGAATATAGCATTCCTGCCCTTTTCGTATAATTTTGATTTATTTTATTAATTATATAGGAGAAAATTATAATGAACCGACTAAGATCAAAGCAAGTCATATCAATACTTGCTCTGACTTCTGCTTTTTTGCTTTTTTCTGCCTGCGGAAATAACAAAAGTCTTGTTTCAACAGAGATTACGGAACGTGAGCCTGCAACGGGCGAAAGCTGGACTGTTATGCTCTATATGTGCGGCGGCATTGACGAACGTCTTTACGGTACTGCTTCGAACTCTTTAAATGAATTAACAAGGGTGAAATACCCCGAAAATATTAATGTTATTGTTCAGACAGGCGGCAGCTATGGCTGGCATACAAGCGGCATCGATACTAACTACTTAGACCGTTTTATGGCGCAAAACAAAAGCTTGCAGCTTTTGGAACGTCAGGAACAGGATGATATGTCAAAAAGCATCGTCCTTACAGATTTTATCGACTGGTGCGAGGGTACATATCCCGCCGACCATTATGCTTTAATAATACACGGAAGCGGCTCAAACAGCGCATACGGTATAGCTCATGATGAAGCATATGAAAATCACAGCCTTACATTACCGATTATCTCAAAAGCAATCAGCAATGCCGATATGCATTTTGACATTATCGGCTTTGACGCGGGACTTACCGCTTCGGCTGAAACGGCTTATCTGCTTTCAACATCTGCTGATTATCTCGTTGCTTCACAGGAAGTTATGGCAGAGGGCGGCTGGAACTACAGCGGCTGGCTTAAATATATAAAAGAAAATCCAACATCTTCAGTTGCTGATGTTGCAAAAGCAGTATGTGATACATACATGGATGAATGTAAAAGAGACAATACTGATGAAATGGCAACAATGTCTGTAACTCAGCTTTCGGAAATAACAGGGCTATCTCAGTCAATTGAAGGCATGGCAGGAGAACTCAGCTCATCACCCGATTCCTTGTCTGATTACTCAATTGTTTCCCGAGCTGTTGATAAAACAATGTGCTTCGGCTCCAATACGGATGAAGAAGGTTATTCCAACATGATAGACCTGAATGATCTGGCTGTAAAGACAAGCCCCGTAGCTGACAAGACCTCCGGCAGAGTTCAGGAAGAGCTTGAAAAAGCTGTAATCTACTGGGTCAACGGCAAATACAGAAGCGAAGCTTGCGGCATGAGCATATTCTATCCTTTAAATCAATCCTCGGATGAACTTCCGCGGTATATGGATTTATGCCCTTTCAAGCGCTACACAGAATTTATTTCGGAAACAGCTGCCAATGCCGATACCGGAAATACAGTTTCTAAAAGCTTCAGAGATACAACAGCCTTTGCAGACTATGAAATTGAACGCGACCGTATGCAGTACCAAACGGTACCGGGCAGTACCGGAATTGAACTGAATATGGTTGGAAATATGGATATTGTACGCAAAGTTGAACAACGAATATTCCGAAAATCAAATAATGGATTTCTTTATCTCGGCAATGCTGCAGAGATAGATGAAAACCGCGAGGCAGGAATTTACAAAACAAAAAATGCTTTCCGCTTTTCTCTCATGAACGGTCACAGCATAAGTCTGAACAAAGTTTATGAAGGCGACAGCTATAGTATTTATTCTGTTCCGCTTAAAATTGACGGAGCTCAGAAAAATCTCCGAATTGCTGCCGTGAAAAAGTCCAACGGTAAGGTATCGTATAAATCGCTCGGAATCCATGAAAGTCTGGGACCCGGAAGCCAATCAAGCAGGCATACCACACCGCTGCGTATTTACAATCTTGTAACTCCGCTTTTCAGAGAATATTCCTCAGGAGAACTTATTGAGGGCGAATCATTTAAAACATGGCCAATCTCTCTGTATCTGTCCGATAAAAACCTCATTGACGACAGCTACAAAACAGATTATCGTGTCGAATATATTTACGGAAATGCGTTTACAACGCAGAGTGCGGATTTTGATTTTTTTGAAAATACCATTTCATACAAATAAAATTAGGCTGCTGCAAAACTCAGATTTTACAGCAGCCTCTTCTGCGTTTTCTTTGAAACTCCGGGGTGTCACAGTATCACAGGAAATACAGTTATCTACCGAATCCGTTCTGACTGTAACCCCGGATGATTCAGAAATACAGACTTGACAGACGCGTTATATTTCTTCGCAGCA
>JAUNPN010000038.1 GCA_030536655.1 bacterium
TGCGTTTGGGAAAAGAGAAGCAAGCAGATTGCCGTCAGAAGCGACGACGACGTATTGTTTATACTTCAAGTCGCTGAGGGTGGCAAGATGCGACGCTTATCTTTTTCCAAACTTCCTCCATAGCTGTATAATAGTATATATATATATTATATCATTTGTATTTATTATACCACTTACATCCTCAAAAAGTCAACAATATATTGCAAATAAATAAAAATCTCTATATATTCACAGTATTTTTCAAATATTGTGAATATATAGTTAATCTCATAGCATACATAATTAAACCCGATTATATGCCTATTATTATAATCCTTATAAATTATATAAAATAAGGGCAGGAATATCAAAATTCCTGCCCTTATTTTATACTTAAAAATCCGCCTGTTCTCAGAGCCTATCCGTAATTTAATACATGCATATTGCGAAGCCGGATTTTTTTCTGCTACGGTGAGCTGTAAACAGCTCACCTATAACTTGCAAAGCAAGTCGTCCGATGTCAGATTATTCCAAAAGCCTGATGCATATCGGCATATGCCAAGGATTTTTGGGGCAATATGACAGGAAATCAGCAAGCAAGATGCAATTAATTACAGATATACTCTTAATTATACCGACCGGAGTCCTCTCAATTTTATTCTTCCTCAGGCTCCGGAGTTGTAAGCGACGTAAGATTATTTAACGCATCTTCATTAATCTCATACTTAATATTATACTCTTCCGCCTTCTCAATTACGGCATTGTTAAGCTTTGCCTGCTCTGCAGCCTCTGTTGCAGCAGATTTGTTTTCCTCAAATAATGATTCGAACAGCTCCGGAGTTTCATCAAGCGCAAGTTTCTTGATCACATGATAGCCATAATCTGTCTCACAAATACCGATTTCACCCGGCTGCAGTTCCTTTGTCTTATCCTCAAATGCCTGCACCATTTCTCCATCCGTAAATACATATCCATTCGGATTTGATGACATTCCCGGATCCTCATTATACTGAGTTATAAGAGCGTCAAAGTCCTCTCCCGCCTGTGCCTTTGCGAGAACCTCCTCTGCCGTTGCCTTTGCCGCTTCCTTATCCTTTTCCTCACCGGTTGTCATATCCTGAGTAGTAATAAGAACGTGCTTCGCCCTTAAATAGTTATCTGTAAAATACTGCTTTATCTCATCGTCCGTCGGTGTAATATCGCCTAATGACTCCATTACCTTGCTTTCATACGCTGAGCTTTCAAGCAGCTCTTTAACAAAATCCTCCGACACTCCGTATTTTTTTACAGTCTTATCAAATTCTTTCTTTCCGCCCATCTGCTGACGAATACGAATAAGACTTGAATTTACCCTATCCTGCTCTTCCTCCGAAAGAGTAAATCCCAACGCCTTTCCGACCTCGTTCATCAGGAACATATTTTCAACGTTTTCAGCAGCCTGCTGCTTATATGAATCAAAGCTGCTGCCTCCGTTCATCAATTCAGTTATATAGAAATCAAGTGCTTTACCGCTTACCTTTGTTTCCCCAACCGTAACAACCGTGCTGTTCGGATTTGCACAGCCCGCCATCGATACCGCACACGCCGCTAAAAGTGCGGCAAGCTTAATGTTTTTCATTATTTTATCGTCCTTTCAGATTAATCATAATTAACTACTTATATATTATATCACTTTGCACTGATTTGTCAAGTTTTTTTACCCCTAACGGCGCAAAGTTCACAATTTGTTCACTATATTACTGCTCATTCGTCTCCGAAACCAATGCATCAATAACCGTATCAAGAAAATCCTCCGCCGCATTAAGCATATTTTTATCATTATCGGAAAGCTTCAGCTTAATCATAGGCTCCTCGGCGCCGACAAATTTCATTCTCTTTGAATACTTCTTATCAAGCTCCATAATAAGCGATGCACTCATAGACTCCCGGATAAACTTAAATTGCATTATCTGTCCAAGCTGTTTTATCTCGTATATTCCCGCCCGTCGTGCTTTTATCTTTAATGCCGCCGCATCGATTATATTCTGAACCACACCGGGATAATCGCCGTATCGGTCAATAAGCTCATCTTCAATCTCAAGCTTATCCTCTTCGCTTGAAATCGCTGCTATTTTCTTATATATATCAATCCTCTGGTTGTGATTTCTTATATATCTGTCCGGGATATAAGCGTTGATATTTATATCAATCGTAATAACCATCGATGAATTATCCTGAATTCCGAGTGCCTCGTCAATACTCTCCTGTAAGATTTTGCAGTACACATCGTATCCTACAGAATCCATATGTCCGTGCTGCTGCTCGCCCAGAACATTTCCCGCTCCGCGTATTTCGAGGTCACGCATCGCAATCTTAAATCCGGAGCCGAACTCCGTAAACTCCTTTATAGCTTGAAGCCGCTTCGATGCTACATCTGTAAGCATTATCCCCGGATCATAAGTCAGATAAGCGTAGGCTGCTCTGTTAGAGCGTCCCACTCTGCCCCGCAGCTGATACAGCTGCGCCAGCCCCATATGGTTTGCATCCTCGATAATCATGGTGTTTGCATTCGGAATATCAAGTCCGGTTTCAATAATCGTTGTGCAGACAAGAATATCAATTTCTCCGTTTATCATACCGAGCATTATTTCTTCAAGCTCATCCTCCGCCATTTTTCCGTGACCGACCATAACCTTCTTATCCGGGAAGCACTTCTGAAGCCATTCCGCCTTTGCATAAATTCCTTTTACACGGTTATACAAATAGAATACCTGACCGTTCCTTGCAAGCTCATTTCTTATTCCGTCCAGAATAATCGATGCATTAAATTCAAGGACATAGGTCTGAACCGGATAACGGTTTGAAGGCGCCTCTGTCAGCACACTCATATCCCGTATGCTGGTCATTGCCATATGAAGGGTACGCGGAATAGGCGTTGCTGTCATCGTAAGAACATCTATATTCGTTTTCAGCTCCTTTATCCGCTCCTTATGCGCAACTCCGAACCTCTGTTCCTCATCGACAATCAAAAGTCCCAAATCCTTGAAAATTATATCCTTCGAAAGTATCCTGTGCGTTCCTATTATTATATCAATCTCTCCGGTTTTCAGCTTTCGTATAATCTGACGCTGAGCCGCAGGACTTCTAAAGCGTGAAAGCATTTCAACCTTTATCGGAAAATCCTTCATCCTCGCCAAAAAGGTTTCATAATGCTGCATTGCAAGCACCGTTGTCGGGCAAAGGTAAGCTACCTGCTTGGAATCGGTAACCGCCTTGAATGCAGCGCGGAGCGCAACCTCCGTCTTTCCGAAGCCCACGTCACCGCAAAGCAGTCTGTCCATAGGCTTCTTTTCCTCCATATCCGACTTGACCTCCTCGATTGAGCGAAGCTGGTCGGCTGTTTCCTGATACGGAAAAGCGTCCTCAAATTCCCTCTGCCATACAGAATCGGGACTGAAAGCATAGCCCTCTGCATTCGCACGCGCTGCATAAAGCTTTATGAGATTCTGTGCAAGCTCCTGCGTTGCTTTTTTTACCCTTGCCTTTGCTTTGTTCCATTCCTGACCTCCGAGCTTATTCAGCTTCACAGGCTTATCGGGATTGCCGTTATACTTATACAGCAAATCAAGCTGCTCAATCGGAATATAGAGCATATCAGTACCGCGGTATTCTATTTTGAGATAATCTCTTACCGTATTATTAACTGTCATTTTTTCCGTTCCGATATATCTTCCTATACCGTGGGTAACATGAACCACATAATCTCCCGGATTTATATCGTTGTATGACTTTATCCTGTTTGCATTATCAATATCGCGTTTTCTGCGGCTCTTTTTTATCTCAAATATTTCCCTGTCGCTTACCGCGGCAAATTTCAATTCCGGATATTCAAAGCCGTTTTTGACATTTCCCTTTATAATAACGGTTTCGCCGCTGCTGAACTCCCCGCCGTCATACATAACCCTTGCGGGCATCCCGCGTTCGTTAAGCACTCCCGCAATATTTTCCGCCCTGCCGCGCGCTGATACAAAAATAACAACCGTATACTTATCCTTTTTCCATTCCCTGACCCTGTCATACAAGTACTCAATCTTACCGTGGAATGAAACAGTCGATTTTGTATTAAAGCTGACGCGCCTTATATAATTAAAGTCATTGTTTACATGACCGAGCGGTTCCAGAAGAATCATATATTTTTTATTCAGCTTCGCAATAAGCCTATTATAACCATAGTAAAATCTTCTCTCATGCGGACTTATTATCCCCTTAAGCTTTAGCTCAGCGATAATATTGCCTTTTTCCCACTCAAAATTTTCGCCGCGTCCGCAGATGCGTTTGGAATCTATTACTATTACAATGTCCTTTTCACCGAAATAATCCGCCAGCGACGGAACCTCTCCGTAAATAAGACCGACATACTTATCCATAGCCGGGAATCGTCTGCCTTCTTCAAAATGCTCAATATCCGCACTGAGCGCGTCTATATAATTCTCATTAGGATTTTTCTTTGCCCGCTCCCCCTTAAGCCTGTTTTTCAGCTCGGTTATAACCTCAAGCCTGCGTTTATCCGTGCAGAGCATTTCCGTTACAGGTATAATTCTCGCGTTTTTCAGTTTATCCATCGAACGCTGAGTATAAGCATCAAACTCGCGTATAGAATCCGTTTCGTTATCAAAAAATTCTATTCTGAGCGGATTGGGATAATTCGGAGAATACACGTCAAGTATTCCTCCGCGTACAGCAAACTGTCCCTCCCCCTCTACTATGTCCTCACGCGAATAGCCTATGTCAATAAGCTGCTGCGCAAGAGCCTCAGGCTCAAACCTTTTGCCCAGCTCAAAATCAATACAGCAGTTCACAAACACATCCTTCGGCACAGTATAGCACATAAGCGCGTCAAGGCTGGCTATCACTATACTCTTTCCCGACGTCAGTCCGGCAACAGCTTCAAGCCTTTCATTCTCGCTCTGATGTCCGGCAGTTTCTATATTATAGAAAATGTAATCCTTCACAGGAAATACTGCGGCATTGTCACAATAAACCTTCAAATCATCATATAATGCGCGCGCTTCCATATCCGTATAGGTCACAACCAGCGCAGAACCCTCCGCTTGGTTTGCAAGAGAATATATAAGCTGCGGCTGTGCCGGCTCAGTCACTCCTTCAACAGAAACAGATGATTTGCCGGATATTATGCTTTTATACGGCAGATAGTCCGACAGCATATTGCTGAAATTCATATTTCCCTCCTAATATTAAATTCAATAATTATTTTCCTGTGCCGTTAAATTTATTCATAGCTGACGGCACACCCTTATTTATAATTTCCTCGACCGCCCCCATTGCACGTTCAACAGCGTCCTCCATAGCGGGCATCTTCTCCTTCGGAAATCTTCCCAGAACATGATTTACCATATCATGCTCCGGCGCACCGACGCCAATCTTCACCCGCGGAAACGAATCACTGTTAAGGAGATAAATGATGGATTTCAAGCCGTTATGTCCGCCGGCGCTGCCTCTGCCGCGCACTCTGATACGTCCGTAGTCAAGCGATACATCATCGCTTATTACAATGAGATTTTCAATCGGAACCTTGAAAAAATTCACAAAATCCATCAAACTCTCACCACTATTGTTCATATACGTCTGAGGCTTGATAAGCAGCACCTTTTCCGAGCCTATCCTTGTTTCGCCGTACAAAGCTTTATATTTAAGCTTATTTACCTTCACATTGTACTTATCTGCTAAATAATCTATTGTAATAAACCCGATATTATGACGGGTCATTTCATATTCCCTGCCCGGATTTCCGAGTCCCGCTACCAAATACATTCCATGTTCCTCCGTTACTGCATAGATTAAAATTTTCATACACGCACAAAAACCCCATCCTTACAGATGGGAAGCCGCTAAATAATTATACATCAATTTATGTCAGACGTCAAGTAATTATTTCCACATAAAGTCATAAAAATTAATTTTTTTAATAAGATGTAAATTATTAGCACTCAATGGCGTTGAGTGCTAATTTTTTCTTGACAAGAGATAAATAATGTAGTAAAATAATACTAATTCAAAAAAACATATATTTCAGAATAGGAGTGTATTAAATTGGCAAAAGGAAATATTTCAGTAGATTCGGAAAATTTATTCCCAATAATTAAAAAGTGGCTTTATTCTGATAAGGATATATTCCTCAGAGAGCTTGTTTCAAACGGCTGTGACGCTGTCACAAAGCTAAAAAAGCTTGCCGGACTTGGCGAGGCAAAGATTGAGGATAACCCTCAGTATAAGGTTACCGTTTCTGTTTATAAGGACGCAAAGAAGCTTGTTATCAGCGATAACGGTATCGGTATGACCGCAGAAGAAATTGATAAATACATTAATCAGATTGCCTTTTCGGGCGCGTCTGACTTCCTTGCGAAATATAAAGAGGAGGACAAGGATAACGAAAGCAAGCAGATTATCGGTCATTTCGGTCTTGGCTTCTACAGTGCATTCATGGTAGCTGACACAGTAGAGATTGATTCACTTTCATATCAGGAGGGTGCAAAGGCTGCACGCTGGATCTGTGACGGTACAATGGAATATGAAATGACAGACGGTGACAGAACAGAACGCGGTACAACAATTACATTAAGCATTGCCGAGGATTCGGAGGAATTTCTTGATGAGTATAAGATAAGGGCTATTTTAAACAAGTACTGCTCCTTCCTTCCGACAGAGGTATACCTGGAAACACCTGAAATCCAACAGGAGCCGGAAAAGGATAAGGATGGCAACGAAATTGAGCCTGAGCCGCCGAAGCCTATTAACACAACAAACCCGTTGTGGTGCAAAAAGCCGTCGGAATGTTCCGATGAGGAATATAAGGAGTTCTACAGAAACGTATTTATGGACTTCAATGAACCGCTGTTCTGGATTCACCTTAATGTCGATTATCCGTTCAACTTAAAGGGTATCCTCTATTTCCCGAAGCTCAATCATGAGTTTGCCGGTCAGGAGGGACAGGTTAAGCTGTATAATAACCAGGTATTCGTTGCCGATAACGTAAAGGAGGTTATTCCGGAATTTCTGCTGCTTCTTAAAGGCGTTATCGACTGTCCGGATTTACCGCTTAACGTATCGAGAAGCTTCCTCCAGAATGACGGTTACGTAAAGAAGATTTCCGCACACATTACAAAGAAGGTTGCCGATAAGCTCAAGAGCCTTTGCAATAATGACAGAGAGAATTATGAGAAGTACTGGGATGACATCAATATGTTCATCAAGTACGGCTGCCTTAGAGATGAAAAGTTCTATGACAGAGTTAAGGATTATATTATCTACAAGAATCTTGACGGCAAATACATTACATTGGATGACTTCCTCGCAGGCAAGGAGAAGAAAGACGTATACTATGTAAGTGATGAAAAACAGCAGGCACAGTATATTAATATGTTCCAGCAGCAGGGGCTTGACGCCGTAATACTGCCGACGCTGATAGACACTCATTTTATCAGCTTTATTGAAATGAAGCAAAATGATATTCACTTCCACAGAATTGATTCAGAGCTTGCGGCAACAGGAGATGAAAAAGCAAGCGAGGAGGAACAGGATAAGCAGCTTGCGGAAGATGTAAAGAATATTTTGGGCGATGAAAGCTTGAAGGTCGAGGTTCGTTCATTGAAGGACACCGAGGTTCCGGCAGTGATACTCTTAGGCGAGCAGTCAAGACGTATGCAGGAAATGTACAGAAGCTACGGTCAGCAGATGGCAGGCATGGCGGATATGTTCAAGAATGAGTTCACCCTCGTGCTTAACAAGAGCAACGCGCTTATTGAAAAGCTTAACGTCCTGAACGAGGATGATAAGAAACTTCTTGCCGAGCATATCTATGACCTTGCAAGAATAAGCCACAGTCCCCTTACAGGCGAGCAGATGACAGCATTTATCGAGCGTTCAAACAAGCTTTTGGGAAGAATATTTTAAAAAATCATTGACAAAATACTGATGATATGATATACTGAAAAGGTAACAGGGATTACAAGGGGCGCACCACCAAGGGTACGGAGGCTTTCTTGTAGTCCCTTTTTCTTTGTTCAGGAAAAATGCTCGTTGTATCTTGCCCCTTTTCAAGGCTTGAAGTACACTGAGTACGACTTCGCCTTTAAAAAGGGCAATATGCTTAGAGCATTTCCCCTGAACGGGATGTATGAGATATATGAAAGGATACCAAAAATGATTAAAGTAAACAGTGAAACCATTACTGGGTTTGAAGGAATAACCGTTGCGGAGCTGCTCAAGCAGCGCGGCTATAAAACGCTGTATGTTGCGGTTGAAATGAATGACGCGATACTACCGAAGGCTCAGTATGAAAATACGGTATTAAAAGACGGCGATACCCTTGAAGTGGTAAGCTTTGTGGGAGGCGGCTGATATGCTGACAGCCGGGGAAATAGAAGCCTCGCTTATTGAGCGTCACGGAAGCGAGGTTCACAGCAAGCTGAAAAATGCGTCAGCTGCCATTGCCGGTTTAGGCGGACTCGGTTCAAACATTGCCGTTTCACTTGTCCGCGCGGGAGTTGGAAAACTTCTGCTTGTCGATTTTGACAAGGTTGATATTTCAAACCTGAACCGCCAGCAATATTTTATAGAGCAGCTTGGACAATACAAAACAGACGCGCTCACGGAAACTCTCAGAAAAATCAATCCGTACACAGAGCTTGAAACGGTGACTGTCCGTGTAACGGAGGACAATGCGGCAAAGCTGTTCAGAGAATATCCTATAGTATGCGAAGCCTTTGACAGAGCGGAAAACAAGGCAATGCTTGTAAATACGCTTTTGGAGCAGACTGACTCAATTATTGTATCCGGCTCCGGAATGGCAGGCTACGGCAGGAGCAACGAAATTGAAACAAAGCGGATAATGAACCGCTTGTATATATGCGGCGACAGAGTAACAGACAGTGCAGCCGTAAACGGCTTAATGGCGCCGAGAGTTATGATGTGCGCAGCGCATCAGGCTAACAAGGTAATTGAACTTATAATCAAAGGAGAACAAAATGGAAGATAAATTAATATTAAACGGACATGAATTCACATCAAGATTCATTTTAGGCTCAGGCAAGTATTCACTTGATCTGATTAAGGCTGCGGTTGAGCATGCCGGAGCACAGATTATCACACTGGCTTTAAGGCGCGCGGCAACCGGCGATGTTGCGAATATTTTAGATTACATCCCAGAGGGAGTAACCCTTCTTCCGAACACCTCGGGCGCAAGAAATGCGGATGAGGCTGTCAGAATTGCAAGACTTGCAAGAGAGCTTGGCTGCGGCGACTTCATTAAGATTGAATGTATCCGCGATTCAAAGTACCTGCTTCCGGACAACTATGAAACAGCAAAGGCAACAGAAATTCTTGCGAAGGAAGGCTTTGTTGTAATGCCGTATATGTACCCGGACTTGAATGCTGCGCGCGACATGGCAAATGCTGGTGCGGCGTGCATTATGCCGCTCGGCGCGCCGATTGGCTCGAACAAGGGCATCTGTACAAAGGAGTTCATCAAGATTTTGATTGACGAAATTGACCTCCCGATTATCGTTGACGCGGGAATCGGCAAGCCGTCACAAGCGTGCGAGGCTATGGAAATGGGTGCAGCTGCGGTTATGGCAAACACCGCTATCGCAACTGCCGGAGATATTGCCGCAATGGCAGGTGCATTCAAAAAGGCAATAGAAGCAGGACGTACCGCATATTTGAGCGGAATGGGACGGGTAATCGACAAGGGTGCCGCCGCCTCATCACCGCTTACAGGATTTATAACAGAATAAGGAGAAATAAAATTGGAGATAAAGGAATTAGACCCGGCGAACCGCATAAATCATATGGAGTATCTGCCGGGCATGGAGGTTCTTGAGGATTCATCAATCGAATCACAGGTAATTGCCGCCATGAACGGATATGATTGCGATAAATACACTGCCGCAGATGTGCGCCGCGCATTGGCTCATGATAACCGTACGCCGGAGGATTTCGGCGCGCTGCTTTCACCGGCAGCGCTGCCGTTTTTAGAAGAAATCGCACAGGCTGCACAGGCTGAAACCAAAAAGCATTTCGGCAACTCGGTAATGATGTTCACCCCGCTTTATATCGCAAATTACTGTGAGAACTATTGTATATACTGTGGATTTAACTGTCATAACAAGATAAACAGGTTAAAATTAAATATTGACGATGTAGAAAAGGAAATGCAGGCAATTGCCGAAACCGGCCTGCAGGAGGTGCTTATCCTCACCGGAGAGAGCAGAAAAATGTCCGATGTGAAGTACATCGGAGAAGCGTGCAAGGTGGCACGAAAGTATTTTAAGGTTATCGGTATTGAGGTATATCCGATGAACAGCGATGAATACGCTTATCTGCACGAATGCGGCGTTGATTATGTAACTGTGTTCCAGGAAACCTATAACAGCGACAAGTATGAAACGCTTCATCTCGCGGGACACAAGAGAATATTCCCATACAGATTAAATGCACAGGAGAGAGCTATACGCGGCGGCATGAGAGGTGTAGGCTTTGCGGCATTGCTAGGACTTGCCGATTTCAGAAAGGACGCGTTTGCAACAGGTATGCACGCATATCTGCTTCAAAGAAAGTATCCTCACGCAGAAATCGCATTTTCGTGTCCGCGTTTAAGACCGATTATAAACAATGATAAGATTAATCCGAAGGACGTTCATGAACCACAGCTTTTGCAGGTAATCTGCGCGTACCGTCTGTTTATGCCGTTTGCAAGCATCACGATTTCAACCCGTGAGTGCGAACGTTTCAGAAATAATATAATAAATATCGCGGCAACAAAGATTTCCGCCGGTGTATCGGTAGGCATAGGCGAACGTACACAGCCTGAGGATAAAAAAGGCGACGAGCAGTTCGAAATCTCAGACGGAAGAAACGTTGACGAGGTTTATAATGCAATTAAGGAACAGGGCTTACAGCCCGTTATGAGCGATTATATCTATGTTTAAAATAATTGCGGTATCAAACCGCCGCCTTTGCAGCGGCGGCTTTGTACAGAGAATAAAGGAAATCACCTCCGCCGGAACAGAGGTAATTCTCCGGGAAAAGGATTTATCCCCTAAGGAATACGCGCAGCTGCTTGATAAGGCGGGACACAAAAACATAATTCCGCACAGCTTTTATGAGCAGGCAAGAAATGCGGGACACAAAAAGCTTCATCTTCCGCTGCGTATGCTGAGCGAAAATCCACAGCTTGCGGAGGAGTTCAGAGTTGGAGTATCAATTCATTCGCCGGAGGAAGCAGCGGAAGCGCAAAGACTTGGAGCAGCATATGTAACTGCGGGACACATATTTGCCACAGACTGCAAAAAGGGTCTTCCCGGCAGAGGACTTAAATTCTTAAAGGCTGTAAAGCAAGGGACACAAATCCCGGTTTATGCCATAGGCGGAATTTGCGCAGATAATATCAAGGAAATAAAAGAAACGGGTGCAGACGGAGCATGCATAATGAGCGGCTTTATGCGCTGCGCCGATGTTAAGGAGTTTATTTATGCACTACATAGGAATTGATTTAGGCGGAACGAATATAGCCGCCGGCATAGTAGATGAAAACGGCTGTATGGTTGTAAAGGACAGCGTACCTACCCAAAAGGAGCGTCCGACAGAGGAAATTGTTGACGATATGGCAGCTCTTTGCAATACTCTTTGCAAAAAGAGCGGTATTCCTATGGAGGAAATAAGGTCCGTAGGAGTAGGCTGTCCTGGAGCTATTGATGATAAGAACGGAATCGTTTCATACTGCAACAATATACCGATGAATAATTACCCAATGTGTGAAATTTTAGGGAAAAAGCTTGGAAAGCGAGTAAGCCTTTCAAACGATGCCAATGCTGCGGCATACGGCGAATATATAAAGAACGGCAGCGGCTGTGACAGCTTTCTTATGATAACTCTCGGAACAGGCGTAGGCGCCGGCTTGGTGCTGAACGGCAAGATTTTCAGCGGATTTAACGGCGTTGCAAGCGAAGCGGGACACATGACTCTCGTGCATGACGGAGTACAGTGTACCTGCGGCAAAAAAGGCTGCTGGGAGGCATACGCTTCCGTAACCGCACTTTTAAGGCAAACAAAGGAAGCTGCTGAAAATCACCCGGAAAGCAGCATGAACGAAAATATTAAACACCGCAGCAAGGTGAGCGGCAGAACCGCATTTGAGGAAGCAAGAAATGGCGACGAAACTGCAAAGGCAGTTGTAACAAAATACTGCGAATATGTTGCCGACGGACTGACAAGCCTTATAAACATCATCGAGCCGGAGCGCGTATGTATCGGCGGCGGTATCAGCAAGGAAGGCGATTATCTGCTTAATCCCGTTAAAGAATGGGTTAATAATCATGAATATAACCGCTATTGCCCAAAGACGGCGATTGAAACGGCAAAGCTGTTTAATGACGCCGGAATTATAGGCGCCGCTTTGGCGGGAAGATAAAGCAACGGACAGCACAGGGTTATCCCCCGCAGCTGTCCGTTTTTATGAATATAACTTGTTTCTTATTCAGAAGTACGCACGGTAAAATGTGATTTATATTTATCCGACCATGTTCCTATATCAACCAAATATTCTCCCGGCTCAAGCTCGCAGCTTTCGGAAAATACGCCGTTATCATCAAATGAATTTCTCTGCCCTATTACCGGACTGTAACCATAACCATCCTCTGCTTTCTTCAATAATCTTACACTAAGCTCAGGAATTAACGCACCGGACCATACAACATAAACATCCTCCGCTGCTGTAAGCGGTTTCAGATTTTCCAGTGATTCCAAAACCATAACCCGAACTTTGGTATACGAAAAATCTGAAATATCAAATACGTCACTGTAATAGCAATAGCTGTCATTTCCTTCAATAGGATAAATCAGTTCTGTATTAATATCGAACACCTTAACCCCCAGTATTCTTAAATCCGTTCTTTCTTCCGGAACATAATCGGTTTCCTCATATGAAGCAGCAACAAGCTTTTTTCCTGTAAGCTCAGTCGGTGATTTCAGATATATATTGCCGCTCCTATAGTCCAGCTGAATATCGTTAACAGGCACAAGCGTCGGTTTGATATATTTTCCGGAAATATTAATCTCCGCTTTGCCGGTATCGTTCACGATGTAAACCTGATTTTCGACCGGGGCTTCGTAAACCTCCAATGTGTCGGATATGAACGGCAGCGGTTCGGCTGTGTTTTTCGTATTTAAGCTATTCTCCGGTTCCCCCGCGTATTCCGTTGCAGCTTCATCGGCGGCATATTCTGCCGAAAGTATTACCGGACTTCCGGGGTCATAATCGTCCGATTTATTAGTTATAACTGTTTTATCGGTTGTGATTGTCGGCATCATAACTGCCATAGCTGACGCCGGTACGACAGTGCATAGGAGTGATGCTGATGCAAGTAATGAAATTAGCTTTTTCATGGTGAAAAACCTCCTTTTTTGAATGTATCTATATATACAGACACAAATTACATTAAAAATTCTTCAAATTTTCAAAAAAATTTAATTTTTTATTTAAAATACAATAATCTATAAAAACCTCTGTACAAACAGGCAAAAATATGTTATAATCTATATATAAAATCCCAAAAAATACACATAAATTAAGGAGGATGATCTCACCATGAAGGCAAAGAGGTTATGTGCGGCAGGACTTGCTTCAATCACAGCAATCGCTGCACTTGCAGGCTGCCAAGGTATAAATCCCGCACTAAAAAAAATAGGTTTAAAGAGCAGCGGCGTTTATGCTTTTGTTGCGAAGGATATTCAGAATCCTTATATGCAGAAGGTATACGAGGGATTTGAGTTAGCCTGCACTGCTGAGGGAGCGGAAGCTTTGTATAAGGGACCTGATACAGCGACGGCAGAAAAGCAGATTGAAATTATCAATCAGCTTGTTGCACAAGATGTAGCAGGAATTGCGATTGCGGCAAATGACCGTGACGCGCTCCAACCGGCATTGACAGAAGCTATGGACGCAGGTATTCCGGTAATTTCACTCGACTCTGCTGTTAATAAGGATTCAAGAAATACACATATTCAACAGGCTGACCCCGAAAAAATCGGCAGAGAGCTTATTCAGGCTGCCGCGGAGATGGCAGACGGTAACGGAGGAATAGCAGTCCTTTCGGCAACAGCTCAGGCTACAAACCAGAATCTTTGGATTGAATGGATGAAAAAGGAGTTAGATGAAAATCCGGATAAGTACGCAAACACACCTCTTATTAAGGTTGTGTACGGTGATGATAACCCGGAAAAGTCAGCCGCTGAAACACAGGCTCTGCTTCAGGATGAAAATATAAAGGTCATCATTGCTCCGACAACTGTTGGTATGCTTGCAGCAGGTAAGGTATTGCAGGATGAAAAGTCTGACGTTAAGCTTACAGGTCTTGGTCTGCCGTCAGGAATGGCTCCTTATATTGAGGACGGTACATGCCCGTGGATGTATCTTTGGAATCCGATTGATATTGGTGTTTTGGCAGGCTATACGCTGGATTCTCTCGTAAATGAAGAAATTACAGGTGCGGCAGGCGAAAAGTTTACTGCAGGCGCGCTCGGTGAAAAGGCTATTACAGCTTCTGCTGATGGCGGAACAGAAGTAATGCTCGGCGATCCGTTTAAGTTTGATTCGGATAATATCGCCGAATGGAAGGAAGTTTATTGATTATTCTAAAAAATGATTTGTAAATATATGTTTGGATAAACTAAACAGGATGCCCGTCTGAGCACCCTGTTTAGTTTATTTGATTGACAAATTAAAGAGAAACCTTAATAACATCTTTTACTGAAACACCATATGTATCAACAGCTTTCTCGATTGCCATATCAACATTTGTTTCTGTTACTTCACCGCTTAATGTGATTATGTTTCCTCTGTTAAACTTTTTTACCTCCAATGAAGGTGTGATAAATGTCTTTTTCATATTTTTGTATCCTCCTTCTTGAATTAGTTCTGAGATGTTTTTGTTACAGTCTTTGATGCAACCTCAAGCTCAGCCTTAATATTATCCTTAGCTGACTTTGCATCATCTGTAGCAAGTTCAACAACAAGACCATATTTTACCGTTGTTGTGCCGCTAATATTAACATTTAAAGTATCAGCGCTTGCACTTGCTGTTTCTATTCCGTACTTCCATGTTAATCCTGTAATTGTGTAATCATTCGGTGTTACCTCACCGCGGAAGAGTACTGCCGGATTGCTGCTTGCATCAGAATCTATAACCTCAGGATCACTTACCGTTATAGTTGGCTCCGTTGACTGTTTAGTATTATACTTTATACCAGCATATGTAAATCCTGGCTGTGCACTAAAACCAAAACTTATCGGACTAGTTAAACCCTCTAAAGTTATAGTCTTTAACTCTTCTCTATTAGTCGATGTGTCTTCTTTAATTGCCGTTCCATCGTTAACCTGACCAAATTTAAACTCACTAACACTGACAATTTTTACAGTAGTAGCATCAGTTCCCGAATTCGACCAATAAGAAATTTGTAAATCATATGAATCTGCACTATTATCAGCAAGCTTAGGATCTAATACAAATGTATAACCATAATTACCATTTCCTGAACATTTAAACCCTTTCAACGGTGTAATAGTCTGTCCGCTAATCGTTGTAAAGTTTTGACCTGCTCCATAGAAAGTTGAATACGCATTTGCTCGGTCTTTAGCAGGAGTCCTACTATAGTATAATGTCGGTGCTGTTACTGTTTCACTCTTTGATGATAAATTCATCACTGTAGCCGCTGTACCATCAGCAAAAGCTCCATCAGTTCCGGCTGTATTTGTTGAAGAGTATTCATCATTCAACAACCATTCCGCATACTTTACCTCTTCAGCTCCTGCATTAGACACCATTCCAACAAAGCATGAAGCACTCATCACTGTCGCTGTCAATATAGACAGCATTTTTTTCATTTTCATAATGAAAACCTCCTTTTTCTTGTTTGCGGTAATACCGCATTTGTTTTGTATTACAATACTATTATAATTTTAACATTTTGTAAAATTATTGTCAATACATTTACTTAAATATAACAAAAATTCCCTTTAACATCAAAGAAATTTGTCTATTTTTCAGTATTCTGCTTTCTCAATTCATGCATAAACCCGTCAAGCCGTACCGTGCAAATATCTCCGCCGACAATCTCTCCTCCTATCACAATCACATTTGCCCTCACCCCATCAATCCCGCCGGGATAATTTTTAACCTCATATGTATAACGCATCCCTGTCCGTCCCTCATAGGGCTTCAAGTCAAACCCTGCCTTTTTCTGAATCTCGTTATATCCCTCAAATACCAGATCCAACGGCTCCGGAATCCGTATTTCCGACTGCTCAATCGGTCTGTCGCTCACCTCATACCCGCAGCTGTTCAGAAACGAAACAATTTCTCCGTCACTTTCAGCAAAAACGATATATGCCGCCGCCATAACAACAATAAGTATCACCGTCATTGCGTAAAATTTTATGCTTGTATTCATATTTTAATCTGAGCTCCTTTCTCCAATACAATATATCTCATTATATTCAAAAATTTCCTTGTTTAATATAAAAATTTTGCGACATGCTAAAATTAAAGGAGATGAAAAAGCTATGACAAAAATTTCACTGATACTTGTTATCATCGGAGCAATCAACTGGCTTTTAATCGGGCTGTTCCGATTCGATCTTGTAGGCTGGACCTTCGGCGGTCAGGCTTCATTAATCGCAAGAATTATATTTACTATCGTAGGACTTGCGGGGTTATGGTGCATATCGCTGCTGTTTAACGGGCGACGGGCTCAGACGGCAGACTGAGGAAACGCTGATTAAGAGCCTGGCGTTTCCTAAAAAACAATCGGCAGTGAAGCTTTTATGCCGCACTGCCGGTTATTTTTTATGCTGCCTTTAATTCTCTTCTTAACATTTCAATCTTAAGATCCACTCGCCGCTCTACATAATCTAATATATCAGCTTCCGTATGTCTGTTAAACCTGATATCTCTCTCTATCCTGTCAAGTCTTTCTTCTACTGCATCAAAACGCTTGTTTACTTCCTCAAAACGTTCATCTACCTTTTCAAAACGCTTGTTTACTTCCTCAAAACGCTCGTTCATTTCTGTACGCAAGCTATTTATTTCATTCTGCATAGAGTCGAGCCTTTTATTAATTCCGTTTACGCTTTGGACAAGCATTTCAAGTAATTCTCTGTCAGTCATACTCTTTCACCTCCGTTTCTCTAACTATCATAATATAGCCTTATCTTAATTATAACACACCTATAGATAAAAATCAATACTTTTTCAAAAAAATCGTTCAAGCTTCATCTCTATGTCCGGCAATATCAAAACCGCGCATAACCCTTTTACGCTCCTTTGTAGCATATTCGGTGTAGTATCTGTGAGTTACCTCTATATTCTTGTGACCCATAAGCTCAGCCACCATCTTTATATCCACTCCGTCCGCAATCATATTGCATGCAAATGTACGTCTGAGTGCATGCGGCTTGCACTTATCCGGATCCGTTATCCCGACTGCCGCACAGTATTTTTTTAATGCCGCTTCTACGCTCTGCGCACTCATTCTCCTTCCCACACGGCTGATAAACAAAGCTCCTGAATCCTTCACATTCTCCATCTCAAGCCGTTCCTGCATATATTTAAAAAGCTCATTTTCAACCTGAACAGGCATGAATACCTCCTGCTCATCTCCGCCCTTACGTGTCACGATAAATGACGAGGTATCAAAGTCAACGTCATGAATATCAAGATTAATAAGCTCACTCACACGGCAGCCTGTGCCGAGATACGTTGTAAACAACGCAATGTCCCGCTGTTTATTTTTCAGATACTCCGTAAGATTTCTTCCGGTAAAATACTTTTCCCCGCTATATAAACAGTCAAGCAGCGCTGCTGTATCATAAGCCGACAGTGCGCGTTTCATCTTATGGTGAACCTTTTCAAAATCCACTTTATCCGTTACATTTTCCTTTATTAAATCGTTCTTATATAAATAAGAAAACAATCCTCTTACGCCCGACATTTTACGGTTTATCCCCTTCGCCTCATTGCGTCGGATTCGCCTTTCGATTTTTCCGTCAAGCGTTTCATACTCGCTTTCATACTCACGCAGATATGCCTGAAATCCGGTCAAGTCCCTCAGCGTTACTTTATCCATATGCGCCGGAGTAAATTCCTCAAGACTCGTCAGCTCCTTAAACTTAAACTGATGCAGATAGCTCAGAAATACCTTTATATCAATACTGTAACCGATCTGTGTATTTATGCTCTCACCCTTATATGCAAGCTCAATATACTCAAACACAAAATCCGGCAGCTGCGACAAAAATCTCTGCAGCTTGGTATACTTTGACATTATCATTACTCCCCTCGTTCATTTGTTTCAAATTATATCAATTTTTAAATTATTTGTCAATATTTTGTTTGAAACTTATAATCCGAATTCCTTTCACCAATGCGTTTGGGAAAAGAGAAGCAAGCAGATTGTCGCCAGAAGCGACGCCGATGTATGTTTATACTTCAAGTCGCTGAAGGCGGCAAGATGCGCCGCTTATCTTTTTCCAAACTTTTTTTGATGCTGACAAGAGCTGTAAATAATTAAGAGCCTATCCGTAATAGCACATATTGCTTGCGGATTTTCCGTCATATTTCCCACAAAATCCTCGTCATATGCCGGTATGCATCAAATTTTTGAAATAATCTGACCGCATCAGAAAAAAATCCTACTTTGCAATATGCACTTCTTTAATTACGGATAGGTTCTAAGTATAAACATCACAAACAATTCAATATAAATATTTTTTAAAATTTCAAAATAAATGCAACCAAAATGACTTTTAAATGGTATTATATATAGAAGGATAAAAAATATAAAAACATGAAAGGAGAATTATCATGAAAAAACTTCTAAGTACACTCATTGTTATAACAATGCTCGCATCGGGCACAGCACAAGCTGCTCCGGTTTCCGCTGTATCCGCTGATACGGCAGCAAAAGCCTCGGTTTCCGTAACCGACTCAAAGTCAATGGAAAAGGCGCTCTTAAACGTAAAGAGCAGGATTGATATTCCAGCCGAGCTTACCGAATTTTCAGGAGGCGCATCAGATTTTGATTACCGCTCCGGCTACAGCTTCACATGGAGAGATAAGGAAAACGAACGTTCAATCTCGGTTCAGTCGGACAGCGAAGGCAGGATTCTCAATTATTCCTATTATTCCCCGAAGCGCAGCTACAGCGGTGAACCGGTTCTGACAAAGGTTCCGCGTGACAAGGCAGTTTCCCTTACGGAGGAATTTCTGAAAAAAGCAGTTCCTGAGGCATTTGCCGATTCCTCAGACCGTCTTGAATTTGATTCTGTTTCCTTCGATGAGGACAGCGAATCAGGCTTCAACGTGAGCTTCAAGAGAATGAAAAACGGTGCACAGGTTCTGAATAACTCGGCATATATTGACGCTGATTATAATGACGGTTCGCTTACAATATGGATGTTTAATCTCGATTATGATTATGACGCAGAATTTGAAAATACAGCGGACGAAATCACTGACGCAGCTGCCTCATACCGCAGCATCTTCCCGGAGGAAATGGTATACAGCAAGAGATACAAATATCTGCTGAAAAATAAAGAAGACGATGAAAAGATAAATCTCATATACCACATGAAGGATTACGGCTATATTTCTGCTTACACCGGCGAGGAAATTACTCCGAAATCAGACATTACAGAGAACTACTCCGGAGGCGGAGCAAACGCATCGTTGAAGGAAGCTGCTGCTGACACCGCTTCATTGGAAAGGGGATTGTCACCGGAGGAGGAAAAGGAGCTTGAAACAATATCAAATCTTTTCAGCGCAGAGGACGCGGAAAAATATCTCCGTTCAATACCTCAGCTCAAGCTTTCGAAAGACTTAAAAACAGAAGGCTCTTCGCTCTACCCTACAGGAGAAAAGATAAAGAAGTACATACTTTCTCTGCATATGGTAAATAATACCGGAGAGAAATACAGTTCGCTTCACGCTTCATTTGATGCTAAGAGAAAACGTCTTACAAGCATAAATAACTATGAGTCCTATGTATCATATACACAAGAAAACAAAACACCGCTCACGCAGGAAACAATTGCAAAGGGAAATGCTATGATTGACAGTTTCCTTAATACTGTAATATCTGACAAGCTCGGTGAATTCAGCGAAGAAGATCAGGATACGGAGCAGTTCAGCAGTGTATCAAAGAGATTCCGCAGAATGGTAAACGGTATTCCGTATATCAACAACAACATTTACGTTTCATATACCCCGGAAATTGACGCGATTGATTATTACAATCTCAGTTACGAGGACGAGGCACAGTTCCCTTCAGCCGAAACAGCGCTTTCCGGAAATGACGCATATGCGAAAATGCTTGAGCTTGCGCCGATGAAAAAGCTCTACGTTCCGACAGAGGACGGTTACAGGCTTGCGTACACAATGGACGGCTCGCCGGAAATTGACGCTCTGAACGGAGAGGATCTAAATGCGCTTGACAACTTTACAGCAAAAGATGTTATCTATGACGATATATCCGGACATTGGTGCGAAACTGCGGTAAATGAGCTTCGTGACAACGGAATCGCACTGAACGGAACAAGCTTCCGCCCGGATGAAGCAATTACTCAGGAGGATTTATTAAGGCTGTTTGCAGCGGGCAGCAGCGGACGCTATATGCTTAACCGCGATACGGAATCCTTATATGAATACTGCTATAATTCAAAAATCATTACGGAACAGGAACGAAACGAAAACGCGGCTGTTACGCGGGAACAAGCTTTTATCCTCATGGTAAGAATGGCAGGCTTTGAAAAAGTCGCAAAGCTTCCCGATATTTATAAGGTAAGTTATGCCGACGGCGATTTGCTTTCGGAAGGAACCATCGGCTATGCGGCAATACTCTCCGGCATGGGTGTTATCACCGGCGACGGCAGCACGCTCCGTCCGCAGGATAACATTACAAGAGCTGAAGCCGCAACGATGCTGTATCGGTACATGAATCAGTAAGATGGTATCAGGCTAAAAAGAAAGAGTCCGTTCGGACTCTTTCTTTTTACGTTATGAACATTATTCCGCTTTCAGCTGATCTGCCGAGAAAATTTCAATGTTATCAAAGCTTACTACTCCACCGCTCGACTTACCGAACTTATAGTACATACCTGCAATTCCCGTTGCCTCAGTATCTGCCATATCAACCTCACCATTGAAATATTCTGTTTCTCCATCAAGTGAAGTTACCTTTACAACTGCCTTATGCGCAGTGAAATCACAATTTGCCATGAGATTAAACCATGAGTTATCCGGAATTGTTGTTTCAGTACCGTTCAAGCTTATTGTTCCATTTGATGTCTGATTTAAATGGAGAACATATCCGCCTGTACAGCCATAGTTTATATTGCCTGAATTGTAAACTATGTTTCCGCTATGTACAGCGATCTCGTTCGGATCTGCACTTCCCTTATTGAACTTAGCGCTCATTCCGAATGCAATACCGTTCGGACTTGTATAAGTTTCATCAAAGGCTTTTACTGCTCCTCTTGAATTTGAATTTGCTCCGAATCTAAGATAATTTCCTATAAGATCGTTTGCATCGTCCTCAATTGTCATATTATCCTGAGCATTTGTTGACTTCCATCCGTTATCCGAAAGTGTAGCCGTTGTGAGCTGTTTAAACTCCTCATGATACAGATATTCATACTTTTCTGCCGCTTTCTGAGTAAAGTTTGCGATAATTGTTCCTGTTTTATATGCCTTTACATTAATCTCATTAGTAAATCCAAGTATATTTCCGTCCTCATCTATCCATGAAGATAACTCATAGCCTTCATTTGGAACTGCTGTAAGCTTTAAAGCGCTGCCCTGAGCAACAGTTGTTTCTGTTGTTCCTGCCTCACCAATATATACACTTCCCATCTCGTCATCATTTGCTGCTGCTGTAATGGTTTTATTTTCAAGTGCTTCCTGCTTTAACTTAGCCACTGTCATGTTTGAAAGCTGAACATTAAATGCGCCTTTATTAACCGATGTCGTAATAATAAAGTTGTTTAATGAAGCAACGGAAGGTACAAATGTCTGATACTGCGGAAGTGCGACTTCTATCGGAGTATCACCGCCTACAGACATAGTTGCAACACCATTATCCATATCAAGAGTATATCTTATATTTGTCCATGACATCTGAGCAAGTTGACCTGCTTCAGTTCCGCTTACCTTTACAACTCCGTTACTCGAAATCTCAAACAAACTAACAACTGAACCTCTTACAAACGGTGAACCGCTGGTCCATCCCTCCGAAAGTTCTACCGTCATACCTGAGCCTGATACAAACTTCACATCCGCATCTATAAGATACTTGCCCGATGTTCCTGTTCCGCCCTCAAGGTTTTCCAGCGGACGTCTTACAAAGAATGAGTTTCCGCTTCCCAGAGCTGCAACTGTTGCATATGTTCTGTCACCGTCTGTGCCGAACGTAAGGTCTGAACCATTACTTCCGCCATAAACCCAAGATCCTGCACCATTAAGATTATCTTTACCATAATATACAAATGTTTCTACATCTGCACTTTCTCCCGGAAGCAGATAAGCATCTATATTTGTCGGAACATAAACCGCAGAATACTCAACCGGATCTTCCTCATCAACAATCAATCCATTTGCCGAGTCAACTGCCTTTAATACGATTGCTTCATAGGTATCTCCCTCTGCAAGAACTGTATCTCCGCGGAAGTTTACGATAATCTGAGTTGAATCAACTGTGTTATCAACCTGATCCACAGCATACAGCTTTCCTTTTTCTGTTCCATCAGCATTGAAAATTGTAATAACAACAATACCGTAAGAGCTCATCGGTAATTCTGCCTGACGCTTTAAGACAGTAGCTTCTGCAATAGTTCCGTCATCGTTAAACTTAATATCCTTAACTGCGGTCGGAAGCTTCGGAAGGTTTGAAGGAATATATACAAGCGGCCATGCATTATTCGGAGCAGTACCCTGAGTTATAACGTCTGCCGGAACCTTATATGCTTCTACATCTCTCATTCCTGTTACAAGCGGTCTTAATACTTCAGCTTCAGCTGCTGAAATCGGCGACTCGGTATCTGACACAACCTTCTTTGCTTCATCAAAGAAAATCTTTGCGCTGTTATCCGCGCCTGCATCATTCGGATGAGTTCCGTCAATTCCGCCGCCTCTTACGCCCTGGAAATAATAATCGGTTGCATTTCTCTCATACTTATCTGCGCCTCTTACTGTCTTTACATCCTCACAAACAGTTTCCATCCAGTCAAGCCACGGCTGGTTAAGGTCTATAAATGCAACGTCCTTTGCACCGTCCGCAGTTATACCTGATGCAATAATACTGTCAGCCCAAGCATAAACCTCATCTGTGATAGCTCCCTCTTCGGTTGCTCTTGTCACAAACTCGTCAGCCTTTGTCTTTCCGCCTGTAATAATCAGCTCTGTATAATACTTAGCAGCCTTTGAGAAGCCGTTAAGCGTTGAATTCCACGTGTTTGTTGACGCGTCATACTGTCCCTCATTGTGTCTGTCAATCGGACCTGCATAAACTGTGTATGCACCCTTACTATGTGCATATTCATAATATTTCGGTATACTCTTTAAATATCCGAGCGGACCATCATCCTTATGATTATGTCCGTACTGAACATATACCCAGTCACCTGCCTGAATATTTTCCTTTGCACAATTCCAGTGTGTATTATCAGCCGCATTGATACCACCATCACCCTGATTTGCAATCGTTATACCCTCCGGGAGATACTTTGTAAAGAACGCACCTGTTCCGCCGTAATTCTGAAGAGGTGAGTACGGCATAATCGCCGGATAGTCACAGCCTGTAGAATCATCATACATCCAAATTGTAGGCTGATGCTCAACCTCTTCTACAATAATTGATGAAACTGCAACATTGTCGCCTAATGCTACTACATTGAGCATATCATCTTTGTATGTAATATCTGCTGCACCGTCACGTCCCTTAATAAATACGTTCTGAAGAGTTGCAACAAAGCTCACTGTTTTTGATTCACCTGCTGCAATTGTTTCATCAAGTAAAATAGGATGACGTCTTTCTGAGAACAAGGTTGCCCGAACATCCTTTGTCTGGTCTTTTCCTGTAAGAGTTGCCGTTACCTTGTAATAATGATTATTTTCAGCCGCCATACTGAAACGAAGAGGATAATCACCTTCAATAGCGCCTTCTTCTGCCATCGGAGCTATGTAATCATCATCAGCTGAAGCAACTGAAGCTTTTGCTCCCGCTTCAACAACAACGTTCTGTCCTTCTTTAGCCTCAATACCGTCTATATGACGCTCATAGGAATAACCGTGTCCGTCTGTTCCAAGTAAACCATACTGAACCTCTCCGCTTGTATTGGTAGCATATACTGTATCTATAGTTACAGGTAAATATCCCTCTGCAACATTCTCAGCTGAGCCGAAGTCAAACTTCCATGTCTTTCCCTGCGGCGCTGCTGTTCCTCAAAAATTTCCCGTTCAATCTTGCGTTTTT
>JAUNPN010000039.1 GCA_030536655.1 bacterium
CGGCGCTGAAAAGTATCATAATGCGGTTGTCGCTACGATTAGGGATTTACTGGAACACCATGAATAATTAATAAGATATAGAGGAAGGAAGTGGTTTTTATGACAGCGGGAGAACTCAGATTATTATTATGCGGCGTAGATGAAGATACAGAGGTGCGTATGACAGCAAGTGAAAGAAGCGATATTTTAAACTTCTCTCATGCGATTAAAGATATGTATACAGTAAAAAAACATAAGGAAAATGAAAAGACGGTAATCTTGATACCGGATGTGTAAGGAGAAAAAAATATGAGGGCTTATAAGCTTACACGGAAGCAGAAAACATTTATTTCGGCGGCAGCTCCATGTCTGAATGTCGATAACTGGTTAATGCTTACAGAAACAAACGAAGAAATCACGTTAGTGCATAAGCTAACGAAAACAAAGAGGGTTATAAAAAAGTAACAGATACCAATATCAAAGATAAATAAATACCGTTTGCTGTTTACATTAAATGGCAAACGGTATTTGCAAATAAAACCATTATTATATAGAAGAAACTTATGCGGCGAAAAGCCGCTTGTATCCCGCTAAAGTAATTATTATTAGGAACAGGAGGGTTAGTCATGGCATATATAAACAGAATATCTCTTGCGGGTAATGTGGGATTTTGCGCAAAGTATCATACTTGGAGATACCAGTCAACGAAAAGACCGCGCAAAAAAAACTATAAGCCGACTACAGAACAGCAGCAGATAATAAATGATCGCAATGCTGCTGAACGAGATATGAAATATGCCATACATAACTTTAAAAAGGGTGATAGATTTATTAGATTATCATACCAAAGTGATAATTATCCGGCTGACTTTGAAGAAGCTGATAAAAATGTGATGAAATTTTTGAAAAGAGTAAAAAGAAAATATCCGGAGCTTAGATATATGGCGAACACAGAAGAAGGTTCGCGCGGCGGATTACATCATCATCTGATTATCCCCGAAGATTTTGATGTTAATGTGATAATAGATATATGGTATGAAATGTTCAAGGGCGGGTTTCATATAAAAGATATATACAGTAATGATATTGCGCAGTTAGCAAAATATTTTACAAAAGGCTCACTTGATAAACAGGTTAGCGGCGGCAATGAGAAAAACTGTGAAGATTTGCAGCATGAACATAAAAAAGTTGTGAGAATGAAAATTCACAAAAGCCGTAATCTTGAAAAACCGCCTGAACCGATTAAAACAAAATGTAAAGCTGACAGCTGGAGAGAAGAACCTCAGACACAGGTTATAGGCGATTATGTTTATGATGTTTTGCCCGGTTCATGGATAACTGATTTTACCGCTGAGGGGTATCCGTATGCCGGCTATATACTTATAAGGCGATGTAAGACGGCGGCGGCGCTGAGGAGAACAAAAAGGAGGTATTTAGAAAATGTCAAGACAATACGAAGCAGCGGAGCAAAGCACCCTAATTGATTGGTCGCTGCGCTGCCGCGGGAAATATCCGGAGTTAGGTTTATTATTCCATATCCCTAACGGAGGAAGCAGAAACAGAGCGGAGGCGGTTCATCTTAAAAGGCAGGGCGTTAAAGCCGGAGTGCCGGATTTATTCCTGCCGACTGCACGCGGAAAGTATCACGGTTTATTTATCGAAATGAAATACGGGAAGAACAAGCCGACAAACGCACAGCGCGAATGGATGGCGGCATTGAATGAACAGGGTTATTTGGCTGTAGTATGCTATGGGTTTGATGATGCAAGAGATACGATTGAAAGGTATCTTGGAATATGCACATAAGTAACACAACAACATAGTAGTTTGCGGCTATAGCAGCTGTATTTTTGTGGTGTAAAATTATAAATGGGTTGGGAGGCGGACAGTTGAAACAGATACGGGAATCAAAGTACTTGAAGAAAAAAGGCGTAAACGGGAAAACGCAGAAATTAATATACTATACCTTGATAAATCCAAAGGCAGCTAAACCTCATACGGAATATATAGACAGCATATGTAATGAAATTGCCGGAGATAGATGGAAGGGGTTAAAGAGATTTTTAACAAATGACTGCGTAAATGATAATAGTATCTGGATTGATTACGGCATTAGATCCCAAGATTTATATCGTATGAAGAATGAGTTTTATTTGCGTTGGTACATAGATAAAATAAAATAATCGGTCAAGTTACGCGCTTGACCGATTGATTGTTAATTTTTCGTAACCTCTTTAGCTGCATATATACCGTTTTCGTTAAGCATACGCTGCCATGCTCCATAACTCGGAGCCCAGCGGAAGCCATGACTTTTTAAGTTTGCTCGGATATCGGCATCGGGTTTCTCGTCATAGAAAAGCTGTATACGGTTAGCGTCCTTGTTAAGCTCTACCCTGCCGCCGTTAAAGACCCATCCATCAGAGGTCATTGCTGATATAGCTTTAAGTTGTTCAATACGGTTTTTAATACGGCGTATATTGGCGTTATTGTTGCTGAGTTGCCATGCCTCAAAAGGCGGAGTATTCCGATTGTAACAGTTCGATATACTTGATTTTATTCTTTCGGCGGTTTCGGCACTTATACCTGGGCAGCCTTCAAGCGTCTTGTGTTTGCGATAATATGCGTTGACGGATTTCATAAGCTCTTGCTGCTGCTGTAAATCTTTCAACTTTACTTCGAGCTTTTCTGCAGCTCTTGCATCATCGGAGCTTATGCCGCCGCTGCCGATAGACAATATTTTCTGCAAATACTTCTGTAACATTTCATAATATTCGGCATTGCGTCTCCAAGCTGCAATCTGCTTTTCTTTTTTTCTCACTGGGAAATTAGATGCTCCGGCAATCATCACTGACGGACAACGTGTCCCAATTTCATTATCACGGTTAATATAGTCTGCCAACTTTTTGGCATATCTATCAAACATAGCGTCTATCTTGCCATAATATTCCGGGTCAACATTCTTTTTTGCTGCTTCAACCTGAACTGCTGCATTGTCAATCATTAAATGATAATTTGCTGTTGCTGTGCCTGTGATATAATCGCTAAAGCTTGACATTTCTTTGCTAAGCTTTGCAGCAGCCTCGTTAATGGGGTAATAGTTTACTTTCATGTTTGTTCTCTCTTTCCGCCCGTCTGAGCTGTATGTATTATAGCCTGCCATCATCAGACCGGGAGCGGCTACTCTCCCGATGACGGGCGACACTGTCGCCCGTTTCGGCTTTACGCTGCTATGTATACGCGATTGCTTGCTGTGTTTACCTTCTCCGAACCGTACTTTAAACGAATCTCACCGAGTGACTTTTTACCGTAGCTTGTGACCTCATCCTGCGGACGGTGCCAACTCCACGCACGTTTTTTACTGCACCAACGAAAACCGGCAGACTTCAAAATATCTTTGTAGGGGTATGTATTACCGGTCGCCCAAATCCAACAGCCTATTATCTCAATATCACAATCAACTGTGATTATCTTGTTGAGTACCTCACGAAATTTATTCGCACTCTCTGCAGCTGTTCCGGTTTCATTCTTTGTACGTTTCCAATCGTGCTTTATAAGCTCGTCATATTCGGCATTGATTTTCTTCATGTCCTCAGCATCTCCACCGCGGTCAGGGTGATGTTTGAGGCAAAGTCTCTTGTATGCCTTTTTTAAATCCTCCAAGCTGTGTATCTCGTTCATGCTAAACCATTTCATTTTCTTGCTCTCCTTTTCTGCGGAACATCGCCGCGTTGATTTTCTCCGTTGCCTCTCGGCTGAATGTGGCTTAATGATAGCACGAAATTTCACCAAAGTCAAGGGGTTAATTTGAAGTTTGTGAAATATGCACGAAAACTCACGAATAACTTTTGTGAAATATGCACGAAAATTCACAACATCAGCCCCGTATTTCGCAAAAATCTTGACGGTTTATTTGTAAAGTGATAATATATATATCAAATAAGCGAACATGGAGGGATTGCATGATAAGCTACAAGAAAACGTTTGACCTTCTGGAAAAAAGAGAAATACCGTTGTATAAAATAATAAACGATGGACCACGACAAAAAGCACTCCGGGAAAATGGTTACATTACGACGCGCACACTTGACAGATTGTGCGCCGCGCTCGACTGTCAGCCGGGTGACCTCGTGGAATATATACCGGATAATAACAACAACAGCAACAGCTGCGGAACATGATGCATTCCGCAGCTGTTGCTGTTCATTTTTTTTACAAATTGTTGAGAACTTGCAATGCAATCATGATACAATAACGGTATAAGAGAATGAGAGCCGCGTCACTGTTATACTTCGTGCTGCGGATTAACTTTGAACTGAAATAGATACAGGTGTGAAGTTGCCGAGAGATTAACCCGATTTGATAATTGCATTGGCAGATGGTTAATATGTCTATCTATCCTTTGTGAGAGCCGTACCGATGACATACTGAACACCGCCAAGCAAGTGAACGAACGTGCTTACAGTGCGTCGGTTGCTGTTTGCTGCATGGGTTGCACCGCTGATGTCGGAAATATGGAAATGCTTTACAGAAAAACCTTTGCCCCAACACCAGTTACCAGTACCTAACTATTTACAATAGTTAGGTACTGGTAACTGGTGTTGGGGGTGCGGGTGGGCCGCTGAAGAGCGCAAGAGTTTCCTGTTTTTGAAAAAAAATTTGAAGTACCTGCCTTCCTCTTGGGAGATATAGATTTGGCACGATATATACATGGTTATCAAGATATATAATAAATTGTGGACTGTAGTGGGGGGTGACTGTTGAATGTGTCGGTGGCTTTTGATGTTTTGAGGTAGACTTTGCAGCGTTTTTAGCTTTGACGTTTGCAGTTAGATTTTTCGGTGGCAATGGATAAAATTTTTTGCGGCAGATAAGAGGTGAATTTTTCGTGACAATTTATTGAAGAATTTTTATTAAAATAAATTTTGCATTTTAATAAGTGTGGAATTGATTTTTACATAAATATAAGTAAGAAAATAAATTTATATTTTTATAGGAAAGGATTTTTATGGAACTGATACAGAAAGAACTTGCAGACGCTATTGGAATTTCTGCGCGACAGGTACGGAACTTGACAAATCAAGGCGTGTTTGAATTTGTGTCCGGAAAGAAGAAATATAACCTTGCGGCGGCTGTTCAAGAGTACATTGCATTTAAGATAAATGCGGAAACGAAACGAGGGACAAGCGTTAATAAGGAACAGGAACAGGCGGAGCATGAACGGGTAAAAAAAGAAATCTCAAAAATAAAGCTTCGTAAGCTCCGCCGAGAGGTTCATGAGGCGGAAGATGTTGAAACATTTTTGATGGCAATGCTCTTGAATTTCCGTTCACGCATACTAATGATACCAACAAAGATTGCTCCGGAAATGCTTGGAGAAAATGACATCAATGTTATTATAAATAAATTAAATGAAGAACTACTTGATGTACTGGACGAATTATCGGAATATGATCCGGAAAAAATTAGCGGTGAAGATCTTGACGATGAAGAAGAAGATGAGGAGGATGATAACGACGAGGCGGAAAAGTTTTAATATCCCGTAAGGGCGATTACTTATGCTCCCGACATTTATGTCAGGAGCATTATTGGTTGTTTTCATATAAATGTTTTATGAATGCGCTGCCGTTGGGCGGTGCTTTTTTTTACGATTTTATATTTGATTGTCGGGCTTTAAAATCTTTAAAAAAATTTTTGGATTTTTTTGAAATTTGGTGGGAACTTGCACGGGTATCATGTTATAGTTAAAAAGTCATGAGTAATAAGCCATGATTATATAATCCTTCTTTCCGGCTATGCCTGCATTTTTACGACCGCGGGCATAGCCGGAGATAAAACCGATTACCGAAAGGAGAACATCAAAATGTTAAAAAATGATGAAAACAAAAAAATTGAAATTGCAAAGGTTGAAACGCAGGAGAAGAACGATGACGTTATTAAGTTCGATAACACTTACGTTTTTGAAGGCAAGGAGTACAGCGAGATTGACCTCGGCGACCTTGACAGATTTACGGCGGCAATGATGGACGATGCCGAAACCTTGTACAGAGCGATTACAAAGAATCCGCTTGTACAGCCGGAATACACAACAGGTTATTCACTTTGTGCAGCATCGGTACTTACGGGCAAGCCTATAGAATTTTTTAAGGGACTTTCTGCGCGTGAGGTAATGAAAATTAAAGGAAAAATTGGCGGTTTTTTAATGGGACTGGCATAACTCGTAAGGGCATGAGAAGTATTTGCATAGCGCTTGCAAGGGTTACTTTTACCTCAGCGGAATTTTACCGCTCCCTTCCGCTTTATGAACTGCTTGATGTGGCGGACGAAATAAGGAAACAGACGAAGGGGCGGCGGTAAATGTCAAGTATACGAGTAAGGTCAAGGCACAAAACGGCTAATTTGTTTAAACGCTGTATACGGCGCGCGCTTGCACGACCGGAAGAATTGACTGTTTCACAGTGGGCAGAAAAACACCGTCGCCTTGATGAAAGTTCGGCGATGCCCGGACCGTGGAAAAACTACATCACTCCGTATCTTATCGGCATCATGGACGCTTTTAATGACCCGTATATTGAGCATATCAACTTTGTTAAGTCAACACAAGTTGGCGGCACGGAGGCTCTTATAAATGCTACGGGGTGGATTATAATGGAAAATCCGTCCCCTACCATGATAGTATATCCCACAGATGATTTGGCTAAAGATATTTCAAATGATAAGCTGAAACCTGCATACAGGCTTATTCCTGAGATGGCGGAAATCTTCAAGGAAGCAAAGTCAAATGAAATGAACCTTAAATTTCGAGGTATGAATTTGTATCTGCGAAGCGGAGGCAGCCCGTCAAAGCTTGCTTCAAAGGCAATACGGTATTTGTTCTTTGATGAAATTGATAAGATGAATGGCGCAAGCAAAAAAGAGGGTTCGCCATTCAATCTTGCTACAGAGAGAACAAAAACGTTTAAGTACAGCAGAAAAATATATACCTGTTCTACACCTACAATCAAAGATAATTACGTATGGCGTTTTCATGAAACGGCGGATGAACAGAGGGAGTATTTTGTTCCATGTCCAAACTGTGGCGAGTATATTACGCTCAGGTGGTCAGATGTTAAATTTGACAATGGCGAAGATATGACAATATCGGCAAGGGCTGCAACGGCAAAATATTTTTGTCATGCATGCGGTGCGGAAATCCGGAATGGCGATAAATTGAAAATGCTGATGAACGGAGAATGGAGGGACGTTAAGCAGGTGAATGAAGGGCGGGCACATTCTGTATCATTTCACATTAATGCACTTTATTCTCATTTTGTTACATGGGAGGACATGGCAAAAGAATTTATTAAATCAAAGAATGACCCTGACGCTTTGCAGAACTTTGTTAATTCGTGGTTAGGTGAGCCATGGGAAGATATAAACACTTCATTAAAGCCGGAGATGGTGTTCTGGCGGCAAAGTACGGAGGAAAGAGGAATTGTGCCTGATTGGGGATTATTCATCACGGCGGGCGTGGACGTTCAGCGCGACAGAGTTTATTATGATATTGTTGCGTGGGGACGCGGTATGACTTCTCAATCCATACAACATGGAGTGGTTAAAACACTTGAAGATCTTGATCCGATAATGAATACTGAATATTACAATTCATTGAATCAGAGTTTTGTTGTTTCCCTTGCGCTGATTGACAGCGGAGACCAAACGGAATTGGTGTATGAGTTTTGTTCAATTCGTGAATGGGCTGTACCGTGTAAAGGTGATAAGCCCGGCATCAATCATTATAGACGGACGCTCGTCAATAAGAACGGCAAAACGTACGGAGGCATGGAGCTTATTATGGTTGATGGGGGCAAGTATAAAGATATGATTGCGGCGAGGCTAAGGGTCAAAACAGGCACAGGTTCAGCAATGGTACACGCTGAATGTGATGTTGAATATGCAAATCAGCTGACAGCGGAACATAAAGTGTCAGAGGGTTCAGGGTATAAGAAAACACAAGTGTGGCGACCCAAAACAGTCGGAATAGATAACCATTATCTTGACTGTCGTGTATATGCTTCTTGTGCGGCTGATTTGCGCGGAATAAGAGATTACCCGGAAAATGAGCCGGTGGAAATTATACAAGAATCTGAGAAGAAACCTGCACGCAAGGGTTGGTTAAGAAGCTATTAAGATTAGGAGTAAATGTATGAGCAGATTTAGCGATATAGCAGAAGTTGATTTTCTTGATGGAATAACGCTTTCAAGCCTGAAAGAAAACGCTATAGAGAAATACAAGGAAGCATACAGGGAAGTTGTAGGCGAGGCGACAACCTCCGTGCCTGATGAGATAAAGGCGGTATTATATGCTGACGCTCAAATTTTGTATCAAACCGCAGTGACAGTCAGTGAGGCGGCAAAGAAAAACCTTTTGCAATATGCCGATGGAAAATTCCTTGATAATCTTGTACTCAGAAACGGACTGACACGAACTCGCGGAGAAAAAGCCGTAACAACAGTGAGATTTACGGTATCGGCTTTGAGAGATTTTGTTATAGCGATACCCGAAGGAACGCGAGTTACAGAAGCAAGTGGTAAGGCGGTTTTTGCTACAGTGAAATATGCGGAGATTGCACCGGGTGAAACGAATGTTGACGTAGTGTGTACAGCAAATTCAGCCGGAGCAGCGATGAATAATATTTCAGTAGGTGAGCTTTGCGTATTGGCTGACCCTATAGCTTATATAGGCTCGGTATCGAATACGGCAATTCCAACGGGAGGCAGCGATGAGGAAACGGACACGCATCTTGCGCAGCGTGCATTTGCGGCACGATATATGTATTCGACAACCGGAGCGGAGAAGGCATATGCTTATTTTATCATGTCGTACTCTACACTCATTCGCGATGTTGTTGTAGTATGTGAGAAAGACGCGGAAATAATGGCATATATCACTCTTGCGGATGGTACTCAGGCAAACGGAGCATTTCTTGAAGAAGTACGCGACTATGTATCTGCGCCGGAGAGAAAGCCGCTGACGGATAAAGTAACAATTTTGAATGCACCAAGAGTTAATTATGAGGTTGATATAAAATACAGCATAAGCGAGGACGATGTATCGAGAGTTACTGAGATAAACGGAGCAGTTGCAGCAGCTGTAGACGAGTATATAAAATGGCAATCGTCAAGCATAGGACTTGATATTGACCCTCAACAGCTTATTGCCCTTTGCCGTACAGCGGGCGCGAGGAATATACAGATAACAGCTCCGGCAGCACAGACGGTAACACAAATACAGATAGCACACTGTACCGGAGTTAAAACAGCACATGCCGGAATTATATCACGATAGGAGGCGGTCAGCTATGACTGATACATCAGACGCAATAAAACGGCTTGCCGAAGTAAGGCAAGCAATACAAACTGTCTTGGTGGGCGGACAGTCCTACAAAATAGGCAACACCTCACTCACCAGGGCAGACCTTTATAATCTGCGTCGAATGCAGCAGGAACTTGAACAGGAAATTGCGGAAGCGGAAGCGGACGGAGGTATAGGAAGATGTACAGCCGCAGTCTGCTTCGATAAGAGGTAGGTATGAGCATATACGTAACAAACACGGGAGATACATTTGATAGTATAGCGTATTCAAAGCTGGGGAGTGAGGAATTTATGACGGAGATTATAAAGGCAAACCTTCAATTCGCCGGAATAATACGTTTTGGGTTTGGCACAGAGCTTGAAATACCTGATATTGATAAGGTGCCAAATACGACCGCTTTGCCTTCGTGGAGGAGGACATGAATAATACTACACATTATGAGGCGGCACGTGTCAAGGCTGAATTAATGCTAAATAGTTACGATGCAACCGGTGAACTTGAAGAAAACCTTGAAAGCATTACCTACAATGATGTTGCCAATGGTGAATCAGATTCGGTTGATATTACACTTTTCTGCGGCGGCACGGAGTTTTTGGACACAAAATGGATTCCGAAAGGCACAGAACTTGAAGCTAAGATAATAGCTGAGCATTGGAAAGAACTCGGAGCAAGAACAGAAATAGACTGTGGTTCACATTTGGTTGACGAAATAAACTTTGACGCATTTCCTACAGAAATGACGGTATCGGCGGTTGCGATTCCGGTACAGGGCACGAAAAATACTAAGACATGGGAGAACATGAATATACAGGCGATAGCCTCGGATATATGCTCGCACTTAGGGTGCAGTCTGGATTTCAGTGGTGAAGATATAGTCCTTGAGGAAAAGAAGCAGTCACAGGAAACGGATATAAATTTCCTCTACAAGCTCTGTACTGAGTACGGCAAGGGCATGAAGGTATATCGCAACAAAATTGTTATTTATGAACGTGAGGCTTTGGACGCAGCGGACGCAGCATCGGAGTTTGAAATAAAAGATGTCGCAGAAAGCAAGAGCATAAGCCTTGTTGACACAATGGACGGGCAATATACCGGAGTGGAAGCACATTACAAGATTGAGGGCAGTGACGAGGATTATATATATAATCTCGGCACTGGTGATAAACTCATAACGCTTGACAATGCCGGAAAGTCGTTGAATGAGGCACAGATGAAAGCAAAGGCAGCACTGTATGATGCCAATGTGAAAGAGGTTACGTTAAAGTTTACAGCGAACGCAAACAGCGAATTTTATTCCGGTCTGAATTATGTTATAAACGGTCTTGGTGTATACAGCGGCAAATATGGTGCGGATAAGGTAATACACAGCCTTAACCGAAATGGGTATAGCCAAAAAGTAGAGCTGCACGCGATTGAAATAAAAAGAGATACAGCCCCTTATCAGGAAGTGAATAACCGCGATTGCGACACCCCGGAAGGGCGCAGCATTGAACTTTCGGGCGTTCCGCTTTATATGTCGTCAGACGCAGGCAATCCTGTCCGATATATGACAGGCACGTACTCTCTGTATGACGGAACAGAGTTCTCCGGGAGATATAGGCTGTGCAACAACGGCGACGCAGGCAAGACGCCGATAAATGACTATGTTATAGGATATATAGATAAACAATATATATGAGGTAATATATGGGATTGACGAATTGGATCAGGCGGTTTTTCGGAATTAGAAATTATGATGCTGGAAGCTATGAAAGAACCAACCGTAACTGGGTAGCTGTGAATGACAGCGGCGAGGCTACAGATAAAAATTACAGGGCGCGTGTTAAAGCAAGGTCGAGAGACCTTGAACGAAACACGGACATTATGAATGCTTTTATCCATCCGTGGTTAAGGAATGTTGCAGGACAGGGATTTACGCTTGAAGCAAAAACCGGCAATGATGTTTTAGATGAACAACTTGAACGTCTGTGGGAAAAGTGGACTAAAAAAGATAACTGCGATGTAACAGGAACACAAAGCCTTTGGGAAATGCTTCGAATGGCGGTCAGGCGAAAAAGGGTTGATGGTGGTATACTTTTTGTCAAATGCTATACTCCGCGCGGAATATTGCCTTTTAAACTTCAGGTGTTAGAAACCGACGAACTGGACGACAACGCGTTTATACCACATTTCAAGGGCAACAGAGTTGTCGGAGGCGTGGAGTATGACAGTTACAATTATGCTGTCGGCTATCATATACGCGAATATGACATACAGGGTTATCAAATACCGCAAAGTCACTTCGTGGAACGAGAAAGAGTTATCTTCTATTTCTCAAAAACCCGACCGACGCAAATAAGAGAAATGCCGGAGATGGCAGCAGGAATACCGCGTATGAAAGAAGTCAACGGGTACATTGAAGCTACAACGATAAAAGAGAGAATGGCTGCTTGCTTTGGTCTGGTAATAAAAAAGACACAGCCATCAGGAACGCTTGGCAGGGCAGCAGTGAACGGAGAAAGAAAAACAAATTACCGTGAGCTGGAATTGACACCGGGCATGGTAACACAGCTTAATGATGGCGACGATTTACAGGTAGTCAATCCGGGAACTTCAGCAGCAAACAGCGCAGAATATCTAAAAACATTGCAGCGGCTTATTGCGTCCGGTCAGGGAATATCCTATGAGAGTGCGTCGCGCGACTTATCCTCGGCGAATTATTCCTCAGCTCGTCAGGCGACAATAGAGGACGAGGAAACATTCGCATGGGACACACAGAAGCTTGTTGATGAAATTCTTGATGAAGTGTATGCTTCGTTTGTTGAAGCAGCGGTTTTATCCGGAGAGATAAACATTCCCGACTATTTCACAAATCAGGATAAATATATTGAACACGAATGGAACAGAAAACCCAAGAGATGGATAGATCCGATGAAGGAGGCAAACTCGAATAAGATAGCACTGGAAACGGGGCAGAAAACACTTGCAGATATATGGCGCGATGGCGGCAGAGATTATCGTACCGTGCTTAACGAGATGAAGGAAATACTTGATTATGCACAGGAAATAGGATTGAGAGTAAATATGCCGTGGATTGTACCGGCGGAGGAAAGTGTGGAAAAGTCGGAGGAAGAAACGGTGCAGGAGGACGATGTAAAAGATGAAAACGAATAAAAGGTTTGAGGGAGCATTGACGCGTTCGTTTGGTGGACTTGAAAGTATCAGAGTTATTGACGAGGAAACACGGACGGTTGAACTGTCATTTTCGTCAGAAGAACCGATAACACGTTGGGGCGATGATGAAATACTCTCACACAAGAATGGCGCGGTACAGCTTGACAGACTTAATACTACGGGTTGTTTGCTGTTTAATCATAATCGTGATTATGTTGTAGGCAAGATAGTATCTGCCGCGGTTAAGAAAAAGCGTGGTATTGCAACGGTTGAGTTCGACAAGGACGAGGCAAGCGAGGTAATATTTCAGAAAGTCAAGAACGGTACGCTTCGCGGTGTATCGGTGGGATATAGAATATTATCAATGGACAGCCGCATTGTAAAGATAAACGGAAGGAGCAAAACGATATATACGGCTACGTTATGGGAACCGACAGAAATCTCCATAGTGTCCGTACCGGCTGATACGTCGGTTGGAGTAGGACGCAGCATGGCGGCGGAGGGATACCGCCCGACAAATATAGTTAATCATAAGATTAAAATAAACGAAAACATTTTAAAGCTTAAGGAGGTAAGTGACAAATGAATGAAGCTTTAAGAAGAGCTATTGAACGTCAGCGTGAGATTGCATCAACGGCGGAAGCGGAGCAGCGTGAGCTGAACGAGGCGGAGCAGCGTGAGTTTGATAATTTACAAGCGGTGATTGACGCACTAAATGCTGATGAACATAGAGAACAGCCGATAACGGCAGCACCGGAAACACCGGCAGCATCGCCGACTGCCGAAACAAGAAATGATGGCGGATATTCGCCTCAGACAGCATCCGAGATACTCAGTATGTGTTCAACATTCGGTTTAAGGGCAGATGATTATATTAAAAGAGGTCTGTCAGTGGACGAAGCGAGGGCTGAGATATTAAAGGAGCTTGAAAAACGTAATATGCCTATTGGTCAGCCAGTTGTTACGCATGATGAAGAAGATAAACTCCGTGCAGCGATTACAGACGGTATACTCTTAAAAGCGGGTATCGGTGTTGAAAATCCTACACCGGGTGCGGAAAATTTCCGCGGATTAACCTTGAAAGAGCTTGCAGTTGAAACGTTTGAAAGAGAGGACAGCAACACAGACTACAGACACATGAACGGCGACAGAGTGTATTCGCAGCTCGCACGCAGTTTCTACAATCCGACAGCTGCTTTTCCGTCTATTCTTGATGATGTGGTACAGAAAAGCTATGTAGAGGGACTTACAAAGGCAAACACAACATTTGAACGCTGGGTAAAGTTCGGCTCTCTCCCCAACTTCAAAAAGACTACAAATCATGAATATCTTGCATCATACAACGGTGTTCTTGAAGAAGTGCCGGAGAACGGCGAATTAAAAGCGTATATTCCACATGACGCAATCATGCCGGAACGCCAGTTAAAGACCTATGGACGCTCGTTTACAATGACGAGGGAGGCATTTATCAATGATGACATTGGTCTTTTAACTACAATGCCGAATCGTTATGCGCAGATGTTGAAGCGTACACAGAACAATCTTGTATACGGAATACTTATGAATAACACGAAAATATTTGATAACAAGGTATTGTTTTCAGCACAGAGAAAGAATACTCTTGCATCGGGTACGGCGGTAACACTTGAAGCTATCCGCAAGATGATTTACATGATAGGTATTCAGAGGGATGCGGCAGGTAATCAGCTTGCACTTACACCTGACCTTATTATTGTCCCGTTCGGCTTAGGTGTGGACGTTAAGACGATACTTTCATCACCGACAATTCAGACAACGGATAATACACAGGCTATCAATCCGTATGCGTCAATGACTGTTGAAGTAGTTGAAGATGTGAGCCTTAACAATTTTGTTGAGGATGGTCAGCCTATACCGTGGTTCATGGGCGTTAGGAATGAAATTATTCAGATTGACACTTTGAATGGTCAGAGAGAGGCTAATATCCGCAGAAGTGAGGTGCCGGGCAAGCTCGGTTTACACTGGGACGTATTCGCTGATTTTGGTGTTTCGGTAATAAATCCTGAGTGCATTTGCCGTAATCCGGGAATAGCGATGAAATTTGAGTAATGATTGGGTACTGGGGACGGATACTGTTTGAGGTCAATTCTGATTGGATTCAGTATCCGACCAATGTCACAAGAACGGCTGAGGGACGCTGGGAAACACACTACCCGTTAAACCCTGAGAAGCGTCCAAAAAGATATTTTCTCGGTTCGGAGACGGGGCAGTTGACTTTTGATATGCACTTTGACAAACGCTTTACATCAGATGTGAACGAGATGGTTGACCTGATTGTAAGCTTTGTAAATGGCGGTTACGAAGCGCCGCTTGTCATAGGAGATAAAGTTTTTGGATATGACAAATGGTGCTGCACAAAAGCAGTAGTCAAATATACGGAGATATTACATCACGGGATAATGTTCAGTGCAGATGTAGAGGTGACTTTAGAGGAGTGCGGCGATAATGGTACTTGATATTACAGCAACAAAATACACCGAAGCGGAGGCGGCACGTCTTAAACGTGATATGGAGTTTTACTTTTCCACTCCGCGCGGCTCTCTCCCGCAGATGCGGAACTATGGGATAGACTACAGTGTTTTTGACTTGCCCGTTCATCAGCTGCAACAAAGGTTAACTGTCGAGATAATAACGGGCATGAGAGGACAATTCGGAATAAATCCACAAAAGGTAACTGTAACAGCTGACGAGAATGGAGTTGTTACGGCGGCTGTGGTTATATAATAATAAAAATTTATAGGAGGACAAGAATATGTTAGGTACATATGTACAGCCGGGTGATACATTGAATTATGTAAATCCGACTGAGAATGATATTGAAGCCGGAACTTTGGTTGTGTATGGCTCAAAGATCGGTATTGCAGCGACAAATATTCCTGCAGGCGGTCTTGGCACGATTGCGATGTCAGATTCGTGGAGCTTGCCGAAGGACAGCAGCGAGATAGGAGCGGGTGCGGCGGTGTACTATAACAGCGGCGCGGACAAGGTAACAGCAACGGCTGCGGAAGGCAGCCCGTATGTCGGTTTTGCAATCGCGGCGGCTAAGGCGGCTGATACTACGGTTACAGTCAAATTGAACGTGTAATGAACTTTAAAGAGATTTTACAAGAAGATGTATACAATGTGTTCATTAATATGAATGAGTTTGCGGACATACATACACTTAACAACACAAAAGTAAAAGCAGTAGTCCAGAATGAGGAAATAAGTGAGTTCGAGCCGTCAATGGACGGTGTAAGCAACGGAAACACGCGAGGACGCGCAAAAGGCCTTTTCGCCACGTGCAAGAGAGTGTATGTTTCGGCAGCAGATTTTGGCGAGCCTGTTTCAGGAAGTGCGTTGGAGCTTGACGGAGAGATGTACATTGTTGAGGCAACAACTGTTCAGTGTAATGTTATAATAATTACTCTGAGAGAAATCGGAGGCAGATAATGAACATACAGCTTATGGTTGATGTGGAAAGCGGAGTACAAGAGGCTATGACTGCACTCTATGATATGCCGAAAAAGATCAAATTTGTAATACGTGGTGCGGTTAATGATACTGCAAAACAGGTCAAAAAACACAATGACGCATTGACAGAACAGACATATACCGACAAAGGAGATATTCAACCTCTTAAATACAGTGGTGGTTCAGTATCAGCAATGGAGGCGGTATTAAGAGACAAAGGTCCGAATGTACTGATAGATCACTTTACCAACAGCGGAGGCGGCAAAGAAGGTATAACAGGGGTCATAAAGACAACGAATGGTGGAAGAACACTCGGCAAGTATGGAAATCTTGCATTTTACCATAACGGCATAAGCGTGAGAAAAACTCCAGCAAGGTTTCCGCTTGAAAAAATGCACTCCATATCGTCTCCGGTTCAGCACGGCAACCCTACTATGTGGGAACCGAATGAGCCTATGTATGGAGAATTATTTATGCAAAACATAATAAGCAGAATTGAGGGATATTTAGGATAATGAACACAGTATCAAACCTACTTGACGAAATTAAGAGCGTCCTCGAAAATGAGGTTGTACCGGGAATATCTCTGTACACAAACGGCAGCAATGCTGACAAGGATGCGGAAGAAATGAAATTTTTTAAACACGATCTTCCTTTGTCGGCTGAATTTCGTGGACAGGAAAACAAGTATTTCCCTTGTCTTATAGTTCGTGACAGCGGCGGGAAAATAGCTACCGCAAGCGAGCCGCAAATAAATACGGTTAAGATATATGTTCAGATACGGGATACTAACCCTGATATGTCGGGTTATGAGAAGCTTATTATAACGCTTGACAGAATAAGGGACTACTTCTTGGCTAACGGAGGAATACGCGGTAAATATCAACTGGTATACCCTATAGAATACAAGGTAGCCGATGATATTACTACACCGTATTTTCTTGGTGTTCTCGTTACAAGGTGGACTGTTAATCGTATGAGCTGGAATGACATTGAGGGTTTTCTATAAGGAGATATAAAATGGCAATAAAAAAGAAAGACGAAGCGGATAATACAACTATTTCCAAAACGGAAACAGCTGTAATGGCAACTGAAACAACAGAGAAGATTGAAACGGTGACAGAAGAAAAAACTGTCATATATGCGGGGGCAAGTCTGCCCGGAGCGAGATGCTCCACGGTTTTCAAGGGCGAGCTGCCGGAGATACTTCACAGGGAGTACATCTCGGAGCTTTGCATTCCGGTTGAGGAGTTTTCTGAATTTTTAAAGAAAAAGAATGTTACAAGCAGTCGTGAGGCTTTATGTTACAGAAAGAGCGTACAGCTTGCGGCAGAGCTTGCAAGACAGGAGGGTAAATAAATGGCATATAAGCATGGAGTTTACACAGGCGAAACAGCTACGGCATATCCTGTATCGGATAATGCGGTGATGGTACAGCTTGCTATTGGCACTGCACCGGTACATATGCTTGCCGAACCGATGGCAGCAGTCAATAAACCTGTACTTTGTTCAAGCATGGCTGATTGCGTGGCAAACATCGGCTACAGTGAGGATTTTGACAGCTATACACTTTGTCAGACAATGTATATGAATTTTATGAAAATGCAGACGGGACCGGTTGCGTTTATCAATGTACTTGACCCGGCCAAGCACAAGAAAACTGTTGAGGCACAGAGCTACACTGTATCGAATAAAACAGTGATTATAAAAGCGGCGGTTATTATGTCTACGCTGTCTATCAGTAATGGCTCCACAAAAGTGACAGAGTACAGCGCGGAATGGACAGAAACAGACAAACTTCTGATTACCTTTACCGGTGAAAATGCGCCGTCAACGGTATCAATAAGCTATGATGAGGTTGACCCGTCAGCAGTGACGGAGAAGGATATAGTAGGTGCATATGAGGCTGAAACCGAAACAAGGACGGGTGCAGAACTTATAAATGCGGTATATCCAAGACTGGGTGTAATTCCGTTTATTATTACAGCTCCGAAATGGAGCAAGAGTGATACTGTCGGCGCGGTGCTTGCGGAGAAGATGAAAGCTATAAATACGAGCTTTAAGGGTATGGCAATACTCGATATAGACAGCTCGGCGGCAAAGACAAGAGCGGCAGCCAGGACATTAAAGAGTGAGAGAGCATTCAATGAACATTCTATTGCGGTGTTCCCAATGGTAAGAATTGATGAGAAAGCCATATACCTGTCAACGCTAATAGCATCAGTTATTATAAATAATGCAAGAAGTACCGGCGGAGTAGCCTGCACATCCCCATCAAATGTCAGAGTTAATATTGATGACGTTATACTCGAAGATGGAACATCGGTATTCTATGATACAGATGAAGGAAATGAGCTGAATGAAGCAGGTATTGTTACAGTGATTGCGCGTAATGGTTGGTATACCTGGGGCAACAATACGGCGGCATATCCCAGTAATACAGATCCTAAGGACAGATGGATTATGACAAAACTTGCGTTTGCTTATATTGAAAATGACTTTATCGTATCGAATTTTTCAAGAATAGACAAGGCGCTTAATGGGAAATTTGTTGAAGACTGTGTTACAGATGAAAATATCAAGCTTGCGGGATATGCAGCGGCAGGATATATCGTTGGCGGCTCTATGACTTACAGCAGATCGGACAATCCCGAAAACGAAGTATTAGCCGGACATTTCGTTTGCCGGACAAGCCTTGCGGCAAATGTTCCGGGAGAAACTATCACGAATATATTTAGCTTCGATACGGAACTTCTTATGAATTCGATATTGGGAGGGGGTAACGAATAATGTATATACCATCACAGATAATGGATTTTCGCTTGTACAATGCAGATGAGAGGCTTATAGGTACAGGTGAAGAAGTTAAAATGCCGACAATAACAAATATTGCGGCAAGTCTTGACCTTCCCGGCGGAAAGATAGATATACCGTCTATGCGCACGGAAAATATGGAAATGGACGTTCCGTTCATGGTTTTTGACAAAGAGGCGGGAGGAACAATGTCTCTTACAAAAACAAACACACTGATAATACGCGCAAGTAAGCAGAAGGTTAATTCATCAAGCCATAATTTTATACATGGCGGAATAAAGGTGACTACAAAAGGCTACTTCAAAGAATGCGAGCTTGGCACATTAAAACGCAGTGACAAGATGGATTCCAACATAAAGCAGACAATCGCTTATATCAAGATTGAAGTAGCTGAAACACCGACAAGCGGATATGAAACGGTATTAGAGATTGACAAGCTCAACGGAGTTTATAAAATCAACGGCGAGGATATGCGTGAAGGTATAGACCAGTTCCTTTGATAATTAAGAGCGGACGGCGGATATTGTTCGCTGTCCGCTTTCGCTATAAGTAAATTAAGGAGGCAGTAAATGGCTAAAGAATTAGAGCTTGCCATAAGGATTGCCGGAAGGCTTGACGGCTCATTGAACTCTGCGGTATCACAGGCACAAGCTATGATGCTGCGAATGGCAAATACAAACGTATCGACAATGAACCGAATAAATGCCGGAGCGCAGCTTGCTACTAAAGTAGGCTCAACGATATTAAAAACAGTTGGCGCGGCGACTGTTGCGGGATTTACGGCAGCTGCGGCAGAAGCCGGCAAGCTTAATAAAGCGGTTGCAAATATCGGAACGCTATCTGTGGGAATGGAGCGCCAGCAGGTTATCAAAAAGGATATACAGGAAATTGCTGTTGAGGTAGGCAAGGATACAAGCGATATTGCAGACGGTACATATCAGGTTGTATCCGCTTACGGCGATGCGGCGGATACCATGGATAAGGTCAAAATTAACGCAAAAGCGGCAAGGGCGGGTCTGTCAACAACCAATGATTCAATAGCTCTTACAACGGCGATTACAAAGGCTTACGGAGACACAAGCGCGGCGGCGGTACAACACGTTGCAGATTTGGCTTTCAAAACGGTAGAGCTGGGTCAGACTACATTCCCGGAGCTTTCATCATCAATGGGAAAGGTTGCGTCGTTATCGACCGAACTCGGCGTATCGCAAGAGGAATTGTTTGCATCGTACGCTACGTTAACCGGAGTAACGGGAGACGCAGCAGGCGTGCAAACACAGATGATGGCGATTTATAACGCACTCTTAAAACCGAACAAAGCAATGACTGCTACGATACAAGATATGGGTTACGCCAGCGGCTATTCGATGATAAAGACACTCGGACTTGCGGGAACACTTAAAGCGTTGGACAAAGCAACGGGAGGAAGCAGCGAAAGGCTGTTGGAGTTATATTCCAATCAAAGGGCTATGCCGGCAATTCTCGCTCTTACGGGGGCGCAGGCAGAAACGTATGCGATGAAGCTTGAAAAAATGAAGAATGTAGCCGGAGCGACCGACAAGGCTTTTGAAACTCAGACACAGGGCATTGCGAAAACAGGCTTTACCCTTGACCAGGCAAAGGTTAAAATGCAGGTTGCAGCTCAAAAGTTTGGTGGAACTATTGCGCCTATGGTCGGCAAATTTGCAGACGTAGTCAGTGATGCTTCTGATGCACTATCAAACATGGACGAAACAACAAGAGAAAATGTTGCATCAGCAGCAATGTGGACGACCGGAGCAGGAGCTGCACTTATGGCAGGAGGCAAAATTACTACCGGTATAGTACAAACGATACAGTTCTTAACACGACTTTCACCGGCAATGACTCCGGTGATTGCAGGACTGGGAACCATTGCGGCGCTTACTGTACCAACTGCGGTTGGGATTTCAAAAATTATTGACGAGAATGTCAATTACACAAAATCATTTCATAAACAGACAGAGGAATTAGGAAAAGCTACGGCGGAACTCATAAAGTATAATAATCTTTCAAATGAGGTTGCACAGTATGAAGAGATTCTTTCTGATCCTCAAAGCTCCGTTGAGCAAATTGACGCAGCAAAGACACGTCTTGAAGAAATTGCTCAAATGCTGGGGCAGGACTATTCCTTTGCAATAAATTGTGATACGTCAGCGCTTGATGCAGCTATTGCGAAAAAGCAACTGCTAAGTCGTAGCGATGTACTTGATGCGGCAGATAAGATAAATGATGACCTTGGCAAGAATGCGGGAAAGTATAGAAAGAATACAGCAACCATAAAGGAAGCAGATGCTGCAGAACCCAGACTAAGAAAAGAAATGGGAATGTATGAGTTTTATGATACCCAAGCGCAGCAACTGCAATATGATTTTACTAAAGATGGAGATAAGGCTACATACATTAAGAAGATGAATGAACTGTATCAGAATGCAAGGCTTGAAGGAATAGAGTTCGGTGAGTATAAGGATATAGGAAATGTGTTCGCTGCAAATCAAATTGTGTCAAGATTTGAAAAAAGTGCAACACAGGCAAAGAATGAGTATACCACAAATGACGAGAAAAAAACTGCGGCAGTCAAAGAAAATGCTCAGACAAATTCTGACGTCAGAGATGCGTCACTCTATTATTCCGAAGCTTTAGCTAATGATGTACAGAACGGAAGAAGTTATGAAACAGCTACGGATATAAAGAAGTTTCAAGCATTCGGCAAAAGTGCACGTGAAGCAGGCATAAATACAGCGGAGCTTGCAACGAAGTTTGCGGCGGCGGCTGTCGGCTATACTGATTTTTCAGCAGCTATATCTGATGGTAAGGTTGGAGAAATGACAAGCGGTTTCATTGACTTCAATCATGATATAGGCGAAACAGCGGAAAACACCGTACAGGGTGCGGCTCTTATTTCTAATGGCTTTGAGAATGTACAACAAGCAATAGAAGCAGGTGCGCCTGCTATGAATAACGTGATTAACGACTTGATGCGTTTCGGAAATCAAGAGAATCTTTTTGAGGGAATGAACACATCCCAAGTAATTGATAAAGTTACAGAAATGGCAAACGCTATTGGACTGCTGCCGGATGGTAAAGCGATAACGCTTAATGCCGAGGGCAACTTTGAGATTATAGATGAAGCGGCTCAAAAGATAACGGAGATTGATAAATTAAATACAAATGTCACGGTATCTGCAAATGGTGATGTTACTGTACTTAATAAAGCTGCTGGATATGCTAAGGTTCTGCAAGGAATAGGTGCTGTATCTCTGACAGTGAACGCTGACGGAAATATAGACATACTTAATCAAGCCGGTGAAGTTATCGCTACTATTGACGATAAAAATGCGCAACTCAGCGTGAACGGCTCAGCTCCGGGACTTGACCAAGTACAGCAGGCTACAGAGGTACAAGGCAAGATGGAGGATAAAAATACTACACTGACCGCAACCGGCAGTTATCCGGGAAAAAATGAAATATCTGTAGCTTTAGGGCATCAATTTTTGCTGCACGACAAAGATGTAAAGTATACAATAACAACGGAATACAAGACTATCGGCACACCGCCGGGCGAGAGCGCAACAGGTCAAAAAGATTGGCGAGGCGGATTAACATACGTTAACGATCAAAGCGTACAAGATCCGCGAGAGGTTATCGAACATAACGGTATGCGGTACTGGTACGAGGGCAAAAATATTCTTGCCAATGTGCCGAAAGGTGCAAGAATCTACAACGCATCGGAAAGCCGTTCAATCATAGACGGTTCGCACCGCGCCGGACTTGACCGCGTTCCGTTTGATGGATATATTGCAGAGCTTCATGCAGGCGAAAGAGTACTTACCGAACGTGAGGCGGCGGACTTTGACGGAGAATATGGCTTGTTGGGAGAATTACTGAGTGCGCTCAGAGAGGCGCTGCAATCCGACAGTCAGCGAAATGTAGGCGGTGGTATGCAGATAACATATTCACCGGTTATACACGTCGGCGGCGGAACAGATAATACATCAATAGAACGGTCATTGAGAGATGATTATGATAGATTTAAGAGCTTTTTCGAGCGTATGACACGTGAGGAAAACAGAAAACAGTTTGCTTAAACGGAGGTATCATGGAAGGATATTATACGGGGCGAGTATCAAGCATTGATACAGAAAAGGGATATGTCAGAGTGGCATATCCCGAATACAATAACAGTTTATCTTCATGGCTGCCTATGCTTGCTACTGAATATGATATGCCAAAGGTCGGTGACTTGGTTGCTACATTGATAGATCGGAACGGCAAAGGTGTTGTACTTGGAAAGATATATTCAAACAAACAGAAACCGTCGGCAAATTCGGGGTATTGCAAAATGATGGGCGGCACAAAAATAACCGCCGGCAACTCCGATTTTCGGATTGATTTTGACGGCGGATATATAAGCTACAGCGACGGAACGCTGCATATAAGCAGCGCAAACGTAGTTATTGATAATTACGATGGGAGGTGTACTCATACATGATTGAAACTGATGATGCTGAGATACTTGATATACTTCCCTACACTATGAAGAAAAAGTACAAGCCGTTGTCGCTTGCCCTTAAGCGTATGAGGGTTGAGGTTCTATGTAGTTTAATACACAAGGTGATTCTTTGGGCGAACATAGACGATGCGCCGGAGGAAGCGCTTGACGCAATGGCAGCGGAAGTTGACGCACGGTTCTACAGCTCGGATATGAGCATGGAAAGGAAACGTGCGGTTATAAAAACAACGGACACATATAACAGCAGAATAGGAACAGTATCGAGTGTGGCTCAATTATTAACGTCGGCATTCGGCGGCGGAGAGGTGAAAGAGTGGTACGAGTACGGCGGGGAACCGTATCATTTCAGATTTGTTGTAAAAAGCTGTACAGATACGCAGATTACGCAATCAATGCATGAAATGCTGACATCGAAAATTTACAGTATAAAGCCTGCTCGTGCAAAGCTTGATGAACTAATAATAAAAGCAATGGCTGATTGCTCTCTTACAGCATTGCTTGTTCAGCCGTATACGGAGTGCAGCAGCATAATCAAGTATACACCACCGAAAGCAACAGAGAGTGTAGAATGTTCACAGCAGATCGGCATTAAAATAATCGAACAACCTAAAAAGGTTACTATATATCCGGCGCGAAGTACGGCGGCGGGATATAGATTATGACGGAGGAATAACATGGGAAGATTTGACGGAGTAATATTAACAAGCAAAGGACTGAGATTGCAGGCAAAGGCGCAAACCGGCATACCGCTTGTTATAAAAAGTGTCGTTGTCGGAGATGGGTATTTGCCCGAAGGAACGGATGTTATACAAATGACCTCCTTAATCAATCAAATTGCCGATGCACATACAGACATAATTAGCAATGAGGTTAAGAGTGATGGATTTACATATCTTGAAGCAAGGATTTCAAGCGGTGAAGCAGCGTTTTTCTTGCGTGAAATTGGCATTATAGCAACAGACCCGGACGAGGGCGATATATTGTATGCTTATGCCAATGCCGATGATTATGCGGATTTTATCCCAGCCTCAGACGAAAGCGTTACTATACAGGATATTACACTGGTTACAGCTGTTGGAAATGCGGAGAATATTGAGGTTAATGTAAGTATAAGTGCAGGAATAAGCCGTAATGATTTTGAGAATCTTAAAGCGCAGCTTACAGAACTGAAAGAAACCGTAGAAAGCAAACCGCACGTAGCTGTAGTATACCGGAAC
>JAUNPN010000204.1 GCA_030536655.1 bacterium
TAACAATCAAAAAATTAAGTTTCTATGGGGAAATTAGAGTTTCCGTGGAAGCTCAATACCAATTTGGAGGTATCTACATCAATCAGATTTGCGCCCGGCTGTAATTTGCCCCATTCCCAGATACTGCTTGCATACGGCTTAATTTGTGCTGATAGCATTTCTTCCGTATATGGAAAATTCTTAACTATTCGCTTATTGTTATAATAAATAATACAATGCAGGATAATCTTTTCAAATGCTTCAATGGTTAAGCAAGCGTCCTTTCTGTAATCATGTGCACCTCGTTCCTGATAGTCCGGCTCAATCACTCCCTTGGCTTTTAATAACGGTTTAAACAAACCCTGTATTACATCAAAAAACTTTTCTACCGAGCCTTTCAGTTCCGGTCTGTATGACGGCAAATTAATAACTGTAACGCCCAATTCCGTAATCTGCTCAAAGTTACTTGACTTATATTCACTGCCCATATCCGTAACAAACGTTGCCGGTAATTTGTCGCAATCCCATTCCTTTTCACTTATGCTAATACCGAATTTCTTACACCGGGCTGCTTTATTTGATATTATATTTATCATTAAATTTCTAAGACTGTACATTCCTCCTTCCCATGTTAAGGCATAACCACAGCACAAGCCGCTGTATGCGTCTACACAAGCTGTCAAAATAGGTCTGCCAACTACTCCTCCGGCTTCGTTTACCAAGTAAATATCGCATATTGTTGCATCTAACATTCCCACGCCGACAGAGGGTGCAAACTCCTGAATCCCATCTCCAAGCAACGGTCTGTTATTCCTTTGATAATTTTTCAGTCCATTTCTTGAAATATAATATGTCTGTAATTTTTTGTGCTTTCTGTAAAAGTACCTAAACTGATAAAATGACGGGTACTCTTTTGCCAGTATTCCTGCACTGTCACAGTATTTTTCTTTCAACATCAGAGTATAGGCTGTTGTTAATGTGTTTTTATTTTTGCTGTAGAAAAACTTATTTAAAGCCCACCGCATATTTTTTTCATCCTCAGTCAGCTCATCGGTCTTTGGCAGCGCCTTTGGTGCAAGAACCGACAGATTCTGATATGCCAAATACAGGCACATATAATGACGTATAGTTTGCTTGCTTATGTTATTGTTTTCCGCTGTTTTACTGATTAAGCAGCTTCGGACTTTTTTATCAGATATAAACGGCAGGACTCCGGCAATCAATGTATAACGTTCATGCGCAATTTTTTTAGATACAGCATCCACTGATTCTATATCCGTCACTTCCGCATTTGTTATGTCCAAAAGTTCTTGCTCCGTGCAGTCACTGTAATTAATCAGTTCAGAACAGCATACCCACACCGGCATTGTTCGTTTTATACAATCTATAACCAGAGCTTCGTTGTCTTTTAAATCTAAAACTCTGATTATCTTATTGTCATATTTTAACAGATTATTTTTCCTCATCGATAACCAGCCCCCAATCCGACACTCCGTGTTTTAACCAATAATTTCTCGACTCATCTAATCGCTTGGCGGTAAGCGGCTTGGCTAAATAACTCCGCTGCACACATTCCCTTACCATAATCTCGCCATCGTTCTTTTCACAAACAAAATCAGACGTATATTCGCCTATTTCAAGGCCTTCCAATAACACATTGCATTTGAATGACTTTACTTCCGAAATATTCTGAAGCATATCCGCATATGCGTACTGAATCTCATCATACGTCCTGCATATGCCCTGACATTTACTCAAATTTCTTTTCTGACATCTGCCTTTGTAGCTTTTCTTGTACATACATAAACCTCCTGATAATTTTACAATATCCGTTTCCCAAAAACTATTTCCCAAAAACGCTCCCAAAAACAGTTTTATTTCCCCAAAAACGCTTGTTTATTTTCCCAAAACTGAATTGAGAAAAAACTCAAAACCGCTGAAAAGCTTGATTTAATCAGCTTTTTATACATTTTAATATTTTCCCAAAAACGCAAATATTAAAATTCTCTATGTTAAAGGGCAAAGCCTCTTATTCTATAAAAGGCAAATTTGACTATTCTTTACCTTCATCTTTGCCCTTTCGGCTTTTCTGATAAACCGATTTTGGTTTATCAATAAAATTGGTATTTTATTGATAGTTTTTGTCAAGATATTGTATGGTCGCAATTGTTTGTATACTATATATGGTAGGTTCACAATTTGCATTTATGCCTCACTCGGCTATAGTTTCAAAAAGAAAAACCTTAGAAAAAATTCTAAGGTTTGTTTCTTTGGATATTTATTTTTGCCCTTAGGAGAATAAATTGCTTCGCCCGGAGACAAAACGATTTATTCCCACTCTTGCGATTTCGGGTATCTTTTTGTAATAACATATAATATTTTCTAATAATTAAACATATCTAACACCATTAAATTTTATATAGTTCGTTCTGTTCGTTTTATATTGAGAGCAATTTAAGACCAATCATGTATATTTTCCTCACAAATAATTATATAATTTTGAGACCACAGTATTTCTTGCTGCAAAACATAAAATTTTATAGACAAAGCTGTTATATAAATTAATTTTAGATTTTTGTATTAATTAAAAAAGCGATTCAGCCGGAGGCTTATGCTACCAGCTGCATGAATATTGAGATAAAGTTTATAAAAAACTATATAAAAATAAGTACATGAATATAAATATAACAAGAATGTAAATCATTTAACCTTATGCACTTATTATACATCACTTTTCCTAAAAATGCAAGAAAAATCGTCATACATATTTCGACACCATTCGACAAAGCAGCAAGATTAAGAAAGCATTGACAATTATATCATTGTAACCAAATCACTCCGCGTCCGGCAGCCTATCCAAAAAGCCCGCCCTGTCAAGCACAACTGCAAGCTGCTCTCTTGTAAGGCTTGCTTCTGGTCTGAATGTGCCGTCCTCAAAACCGGTCATAACGCCCTTTTTAGCCGCTTTCTGAATTGAATCATAGCTCCATCTGTCTGTTTTTACGTCCTTAAACAACATTCTCTTAATCTCCTCTACATTATCTACAATAGCAAATGCTTCTTCAAATTCATTTACATCGGTATCCAGATAACCGCAGCCGTTATCTCCCCATTCCTTGCCCCATGAGTTCACAAATCGAATGCGGTACGCTCCGTTATCTTTCTTTACGTAATCTTTGGCAAATACAAAATGATACCCCCATAGATTACCCTTATTCTTGCCTACAACTCCGTTATATGTATTCCAGTTGTCATAGCAAGCAACCATCAGCACACAGCCGTTGCATACACGGATAGCGTTCAGTACCTCTGTCCATGTCATACAGAAATAATAACTGTTACACCTAAACAAGTGACATTCCTCTGCTAATTCTCTGCTGTGAGAACTTACAACCATCTGAGCCTGCGGCTTGCTGTTCCAAGCCTCCCACGGCTGCATATGCGGTATTCCTATTCTGAGTATACTTGCAAGATTCCGGGCAAACATTCCCTCGCCGCCAAAGTCATCCGAGCCATAGATATAAGTATGGCTAAATCGGCTGTCGTCTCCTGTCTGCATAAACTCACGTTCTCTGCGGTAATATGTACCTGCACACCCTCCGCACTGGTTTGAATTTAACTGATTCCATACCTCGCCCACAGGTACTATTGACTGATATGGCTCTACAGCAGCATTTGCACCGCCCAACGAAGCAAACTTATAATCTCTGCTGTCGGGCGGTGAAAACACCGCTCCACAGCTGTATCTTTTTATTTTTCCCACTCTAATTACCTCCGTCAGTGTTTAAAGCTCAACGCCGCCGCAAATTTTAGCTGTAACACGTGCGGTACGGTGCAGTACAACGCAATACTTCAAATCCTTATCATCAAGCCCCAGTCCTTCGCCTGTACCCTTGATAATGCCCTTGTCCACGCACCACTGCACGCTCTCACGCGCCCACTCCGGCATATTATCGTCTATGTAGTTATAAATCATCT